>MHXL01000158.1:0-118 GCA_001824455.1 Desulfuromonadaceae bacterium GWB2_53_15 | reverse complement strand
AGTGCCGCTCATTGCGCTCCCGCAGAAAATTGTCGATCCTGTCGCCGGAAAAGAGAAAGTCGCGGTGGGCCAGGATCTCGTTGGTCAGCTCCTCGACCCCGGTGCCACGCTGGGCCTC
>MHXL01000157.1 GCA_001824455.1 Desulfuromonadaceae bacterium GWB2_53_15 | reverse complement strand
GGCGCTGGCCGAAGTGATCGATACCCTCGGCCAGGATCCTGATATTACCAAACGATTCGGGCAGAAGGGGATGGGACACCGCAGCCTCGGTCGCTCCATCCAGCTCCAGGTTGAGAATTCCGAAACCAATGAGGGGCGCTGCATGTACGCCTACGACGTCTTCAAGACCCTTGAACGAGTGGTACTCGATTACGTGGTCGATACCAATGATCGCGCCAAGTACCTGGAGGACCTGAAGATAGCCAAGGGACTCTACCGTGAACGGATCATGACCGAGATGTTCAATGCCTATATGGATGAACCTTACGCAATCCGCAAGGACGTGATGAATTACGTGAATATGATCATCGGTATCGATGCCGAGAACCTGGGTCCCGACAGGATGTGGAAGTACAAGGATCCCCAGACAGGCGAACTGCGTGCGTTGAAGGTTGATGAGCGCTATGTGAAGAGTGTGGAGGAACGGATCGGCCTGAAGACGGAAGAACAGCGGGACTCGTTCCGCACCTCTATCCGCAAGATATATGGCCAGAAGATATCCATGGATCCCAATTATGATTTTATGGACAACCTGGAGCTGGTCAAGGCGGTTACCGACGTGCGCCTGAAATCCGATATCGCCGGTGCCGGGAGCCTGATCGGGGCACTGGCCAACCGCACCAATGAGGAGAACCAGAAACTCTACGACCGCATGATCACAACCATGCTGGATAAATTGGGCTACTGCCGGACCTGCGCACAGAAGACGATAGAGTATTTCTGTACGCAAGAGGATGAGAATTAAGACCAAGATTCTGCAACCCACCACAGAGACACAGAGGGCACAGAGAATTGCTCGATAAATGGGCTTGATAAGAATTAGAACCTTAGTGGTTATGAAGGGTTAACAATAATAAAAGTTTTTAGTTTCCTCTGTGTTCTCTGTGACTCCGTGGTGAAAGTATTTAAAATGGTTCTTATGCGAAACAAACTGCTTACATACCTGGACGAACTGAAGGCCAAAGGTCTTGATCCCGAGCGGGAAGCACGGCTGCGGGCCGAACTGGAAACTGTGAATAACGGTCACGGTCTGCCGTCGGATGAGCCTTTGAACGATGACCTGGCCGGATTCAGCCGCAGTATCTATTCCTTCGGCGATCTGTTTGTGCTTGGGCAGGCAGTGAGCCCACAGTACAGTGCCTCCGGACTGATGAAATCCCTGGATGAATTGCTGGAGCGTGACCGTCAGCGGGAGCAGGATGGCTTCCCCCGTAAAATCCAGGTGGGAAGGTTGGCCAAGCCGGGACGCGGCGGCAAGGGAAAGGTTGTGGTCGTGCCGACCACGGTAGAGGAAAAGCTATTTCACGATTCAACTATCAAGCCACCGGATGATGACAGTGTATCCGGCGGCACAGGAGAAGGCGAGCCGGGTGAGGTCTTCGGCGAACAGCCGGTCCGCGAAGAGGGTGAACAAGCCGGGACTGGACCTGGGCAGGGGGAAGGGGAAAAACATGAAATGGAATCCTCTGCCTATGAGTTGGGGCGGACGCTTACCGAAAAGTTTCAGTTGCCAAACTTGAAGGAGAAGGGCAAGAAACGCTCCTTTACCCGCTACACTTACGACCTGACCGATATACACCGGGGTTTTGGTCAGATTCTCGACAAAAAGGCTACTCTGCGCAAGATCATGGAATCGAACATTGCCTTGGGAAACATCCCGGATGTGGCTGATATTGATCCGACCAGGTTCCTCATAGCCCCGCGTGACAAGGTGTACCGCATATTCTCCCAGGAAAAGGACTATGAGCCCCAGGCGATGATCTTCTTTCTGCGAGATTACTCCGGGTCAATGGCCGGCCAGGTAACCGATCTGGTCGTTACCCAGCATGTGCTCATCTATAGCTGGCTGCTCTATCAGTACGGAGGGCAGGTGGAATCCCGTTTCATTCTCCACGACACCGAGGCCAAGGAAGTGCCGGACTTTTATTCCTATTACAACTCCCGCGTTGCGGGCGGGACACAGGTTTCCTGTGCCTATCACATGGTCAATGAGATTGTGGCCAAGGAGAATTTGGCGAATGATTACAATATTTATGTTTTTCATGGAACCGACGGTGATGATTGGGATGAGGGCGGGCAGTTGGCTATTCCTGAGCTGAAGCAGATGCTCACGTATGCGAGCCGGGTGGGGGTGACCATAGCCGAACATGGGCAAGGCGGTTCGACCGAGGTGGCACGTTACCTCAATAGTTCTGGTCTGTTAAATGACAAGCCTGAGTTGATCAAGATGGATATTATGCAAGAGGATGCTGACGAACCGCGTCTGATCGAGGGAATCAAAAGGTTGATATCCTGACCACCCCCCTTCCCCCTCCTAAATTAGGAGGGGGAAGGGGGGTGGTACGAATTATGTGGAAATAAGCCATGGAACTGATCAATCAACATACCAAGCAGATCATGGAGGGGTGTAAGGAGCGGGCCCGGGCCGCCGGCCTGCGCTTTACCGACGAAACCCTGGAGTATCTCGTCACCAACCGGGATCTGCTGGAACTTTCCCCCAAGGTGATGATCCCGACTTTATATGACTACTGGGTCCACGATGTTGAGGTGCTGCGGGAAAAAGGGAAGTACGAGCTCTACCCGAACAATCCGTATGAGACGGTGATCAATACCCGCCCCCCGATTTCCTTTTATAACGACAACAACCCTGACTGGCTGAATGTGATGATCTTTTATCATGTGCTGGCCCATATCGACTTCTTTCAGAACAATCTCTATTTTCGCAATACCTGGGACTATGATTTCACCGGTCAAGCCCTGTCCGACAAGCGACTAATTGCCAAACTCCGCGCCGAGAAGGGGCACTGGGTCGATTATGTGATCGAATTCGCCCGGGGGATTGACAATCTGGTCGATTTTCACGGTGAGCTGTCGGAGCTGTTTACGCCGTCTGAAGCCGGTTACTCTGACCGCCTTAACTTTTATTTCGACAGATTTCTACAGTCGGTCAAGAATGTCTCGATCAGTGATTACATCAAGGAGGTCAATCGCTATAACGAATGCCTGAAAAACTTCGGTGAGCTGGGTGAGAAGACCTTTTTCAGAGAGGCGGAGCGCCGTTACCCGGAACTGGAAACGCATTTCACCAAGGAAGAAGTTAAGCATACAAAGCCTCGCCGAGATCTGCTCCGTTTTCTCCTGGAAAATTCCGAGTTCCTGGACAGGGATGAGAATACGTGGATGAAGTCTATCCTGGAAATCGTCCGCAAGACCTCGGTTTTCTTTCAGCCCCAGATCCGTACCAAAATCCTCAATGAGGGCTGGGCCAGCTACTGGCACGAGAACCTTTTTCTGCAGGACGACCGGATCAAGGGGCATGAGGTGGATTTTGCCCGGGTTCATGCCGGAGTCACGGCCATGCCGCGGGTCGGCATGAATCCCTATGCCTTGGGCATGCGCTTGTTCACATATATCGAGGAACAGGCCGACAAGGGGCGCTATTCCTTCCTGTTTCAGCGACTGGCGGACAGCGCTGCCCGCAAAGATTTCGATACCGGTACTGCCACAGGGCGTGATTTTATTTTAAAGGCTCGGGAAAATCTGTGCGATTACCTGTTCATCAAAAACTACCTGGATCAGGATTTCCTCGACCGCCACAAGCTTTTCGTAGCAGGCAAACGGCTCGACCGGCAGCGGATGGTTTGGCAATACTATGTGAAGAGCCGCAAGGCGGATGATTACCGGCAGATGGTGCTGGGGTCCCTCTATCATCCACCGACGATCAGCGTTGACATGAACAAGGGGATCAACGGATCGCTCTACCTTGTGCACAGATTCGAAGGGAAACAACTGGTGCAGGAGTATGTAGCCAACACGCTGATGGGGATAGAATACCTGTGGGGAGGGCCGATATATCTGGAAACCAGCGAGGCCCAGATCGTACCGGGCCAGGCTTTGTCAACGAAGCGTGATGAACCGCAGCAGGGCGAGATACGCTGGCAGCGGGTCGTATATACAATGAGCGAAAAGATCCTCTCCAAAAAGACACTTTAAGTGGTGATATATGTCTAACATAGATAATGCCCTCAAACACCTCAACCGAAAAATTACCGAACGGGAGCATAGTCAATCCATTCCGTTTGATGATTTTCTCAAAATTCTTATATCCAGGCCGACTGTGGTCGTGAACAATATCTTCCAGACTTTTCACGACATGATCCGAACCTACGTAGGCCTGGGGCAGGACGAATATCCCGACGATCCTGAGTCGATCAATTACGTTAATTACGATTGCAGTCGCCTGTTTACTGAAAATACGGATCGCCCCTTTTTTGCTGACCGCCTCTTCGCCAACCGGCTTATTAACCACATCGATGCGATGAAAGGAAGTGCTCGTCAGAACAAGATCTATATCTTCAGGGGGCCTCCCGGTTCCGGTAAGAGTACCTTTCTCAATAACCTGTTGTTGAAATTCGAGGAATATGCCAACAGTGAGGCAGGAACACGCTACGAGGTGGTCTGGAGGCTTGACCGGCGGGTGCTGGCACATATCAATGAAACTCAGCCTTTCATGGATCGCCTTTCGACACTCCTCGACGAATACGAACTGGGACAGCCCGAGCTGATGGACATGAAGAACCTTCTTCATCGGGCTGGGGACTTCGTGGAGGTATCCTGCCCTTCCCATGATAATCCGCTGCTCATGATTCCCAAGGGTGACAGGCGTTCTTTTTTCGACGATCTGTTTAAAAATGACGAGTTCAAATGGAAGCTCTTCACCGACAAGGAATATGACTGGGTCTTCCGTGAAACTCCCTGCACTATCTGCAGTTCCATCTTTGATGCCCTTATGCAGCGCCTGCCAACATCCAGGGATATCTACAAGATGATCTACGCGCGTCCCTACCGCTTCAATCGACGCCTGGGGGAAGGGATTACGGTCTTCAACCCGGGCGATAAGCCTATGAAGCAGAATATTATGACCAACGAGCTGCTGCAGCGCAAGATCGAGATGCTGCTTGGCGACAGCAATGAGGTCA
>MHXL01000156.1:2403-6199 GCA_001824455.1 Desulfuromonadaceae bacterium GWB2_53_15 | reverse complement strand
GATTTGAAATTGGTATAGGGGGTACTATGGGTACGACTGTCATGATCGTCGATGACTCCTTCTTCATGCGCAACATCCTGCGAGGCATCTTGAGCGACAAGGGCTATAACGTGGTCGCCGAGGCTGCCAGCGGCATAGAGGCCATGAAATACCTCCATGACCGCAAACCGGACATAATCATCCTGGACATCATCCTGCCAGATTCCAACGGGCTCGATCTGCTTGAATCTACCCTTCAGTCGCACCCCCATGTCAAGGTCATAATCTGTTCCGGCATCGGTCAGGAGCCAATTATCCAAAAGGCCTTGGCTCATGGCGCCAAGGCCTTTATCCAAAAGCCCTTCACCCCCGAAAAGGTTATCGAGGTTCTGGCCAGTCTGGAGGGATGATCTATGGATATGTCCCAATACCGCGATTTGTTTGTCTCCGAATCCCATAGCCACATCCGGGCCTTCAACGACCTCATTGTTCAACTTGAGAGCAAGGGCGCCGACAAGAGCATTATTGACGAACTCTTTCGTCATGCCCACTCCCTCAAAGGGATGGCGGCCACCATGCAATTCGCCTCCGTTGCCGAGCTGGCACATGCCATGGAAGATCTGCTGAGCAAGGTGCGCAGCGACGAATTCACGCTCACCCCGGCCATTGTCGATCTGCTGCTGGAGGGGAGCGACTGCCTGGGTGGAATGATTACCGTGATCGAGTCCGGCAACGATACCATGCCGGACAATGCCGACCTGACTAAACGCCTCACCGGCTTCACCCCTGGCAGCACGCCACTTCCGTCCCCGGCCACGGCTCAACCTCCTGCCACTGCTGATAGTGCCGAGACAGCACCGGGCAGGCACGACCAAACCACCTCCGAACAACACCAATTCCGCCAGACCGACTCCTTTAAGAGCGTCCGCGTCAGGACTGAGATTCTTGACCGCTTGGTGAATATTACCGGCGAGCTCATCACCACCCGCCATCGCTTGGCTGATCAAGCACAGAATTGCCCCGAGGCACAGCTTGACGAACCGCTCGGTCAACTTTCAGCGTTGTTGCGCGAGCTGCGCGACGAAGTCTTTCGGGCACGGATGCTCCCCTTTTCATTCATCGCCGAGCGTTTTCCCCGCCTGGTACGAGACTTGGCCCGCAAATTGGGTAAAGAGATCAGCTTTCGCATCGACGGTAAAAATATAGAACTTGACCGTGGAATTCTGGAGGAGATTGCCGAACCGCTGGTGCATATCCTGCGCAATGCCGTGGATCACGGCATGGACCTGCCCGAGGAACGCATAGTTGCCGGCAAATCGTCCTGCGGCGAAATCCGCATTACAATAACCCGCGACAAGGATCATGTCCTTATTGTTGTTGCCGACAATGGTCATGGCATGAACCCCGCACGCTTGATATCAAGGGCCATCGAGAAAGGGATCATCGACGGCGCCCAAGCCGAGGCCATGACGGAAGAGGAGGCTCTCATGCTCGTATGCACTCCTGGTTTTTCAACCGCAGAGACGGTCAGCGATGTCTCCGGGCGCGGCGTCGGCATGGATGCAGTCAGAAGCGCCGTACACAATCTGGGGGGCACACTTTCCATTAAATCAGCTATCGGCCAAGGAAGCTCCTTCATCCTCAAGCTCCCCATCTCTGTCTCTATCATCAACGCCCTGCTGGTAGATTGCGGCCGCCTGACGGTTGCCTTCCCGGTCAACGCCATCGACCGCGCCTTGGAACTCAGCCGCAGGGATATTAAAGAAGAGGGGGGACAGAAAGTCTGCAGCCTGGACACTAGATCCATCCCTCTCAAGAGCCTCAATCGACTTTTGGGACAGCCCGCGCCACACGGTGGGGCTGCCTCTGCCCCGGCAATCGTAACCAGTATCAGCGGAACCCCGGTGGGACTGCTAACCGACCGCATTCTGGGGCAGCGGGAAATCTTCGTAAAACCGCTTGGAAAGCCCCTATCCAGAATGCCCGCCATCACCGGAGGAGCCATACTGGGTGACGGTCGCATCGTTTTCGTCCTGGATGTTAGTGTCTTCGCATGATCCAATCCCCTTGCATCGGCACTACCGTGATGGATACAAACTGACATAACCCCAACAGCATGACCCAATAAATTCAAAAGCGGTTGCGATAGTAGCGGGCTTATGGCATTATTGTTCATTAGTGCTGATTTTCAGACAGATGCACCGCAATGCTTATTCCATTCACTTCCGCACCTTCTGCAACAAGGTCTCAGACGCCTTAAGGAGGATTTACATGAACCGCTTTTTCGCACTACTGACCAGCTTGCTGTTTTGCTCATGGACCAGCCAGGCACTGGCCGCCTCTCCACTGAATGTGGGTTTGAACGACGTTATCGCCACGGTCGAAAAATCATTTAAACCTGACAGCAGCGGATTGGCGCCCATTAGCGACTTGACCGCCGATTTCTTCCAGCGCACGACCCTGGCTAAGGATCGGCGCGAACTCAGGGGCGATGGTCACATGTCCGTCAAGCTGGCATCAAATTCCTCACCGCTTATGTTCCGTTTCGAGTACTTTCGCCCCTATACTCAAGAGATCGTCAGCGATGGCAAAGCGCTCTGGATCTATCACCCGGAAAATCGCGAGGTCATCTTGAGTGACGTCAGCTTCCTTTTCAATCGCCTCAGTTTTGACCCCGACCGCGATCGGGCCGTCAACTTCCTGCAGGGTCTGGGTCGAATTTCAAAGGATTTTCAAATCAGTTTTGCTCCCGGGATGTATGATATGGCCGGTAACTACGTGCTGGAACTTACCCCCCGGCGGGCCATGATTAACACCCGCCGAATCTTCATTGTAGTGAGCCGCGCCAGCGTAGAGACCTATGTAAACGGCAAAACACCCCAAAATAATCCGAGCGGCATTCCTCAGCCATTTGCAACCAGGGCTCCACAAAGTGCGCTTCAATCCGATCCATTCCCGATACTTTCAACAACTATTGACGACCAGGAAGGAAACTCCACCACAATGGAATTCAGCAATATCAGGATCAATAACCGCCTGCCTCAAAGCATATTCAACTTCATCGTTCCCGCCGGTGTCCAGATCATAAAACCGTCGGAAAAGAACCTGCCGCGCTGATGGTGTCCATGAGAGTCATACGACATCTGGCCTGTTCACTGCTGCTCATCATAATGGTTGCACTCCCGACACTGGCAGCCGAGAAAACCGTCTCGCTCAAGGATGTTGTGGCTGCCTTGGAGAAAGGCTATGCAACCCTCCAGGACGTACAGGCCGATTTCAGCCAAAAGACCGTCATTGCTGCCATAAAAAAGGAACAGCGGGGCAGCGGCGAGGTTTTACTGAAGCGACCCGGCTCAGCCACCGCCATGTTTCGATTCAACTACACCAAGCCAAAACAGCAGATTGTTTCCAACGGCAAGCAGGTTTGGTTCTATCTTCCCGATAACCGGCAGGTAATGGTTTCCCAGGTTTCCGAGATGTTCAAGGGAGGCAACAACATTGCACTCTCCTATCTGACAGGGCTCGGGCACGTCTCCCGTGACTTCACTATCGCCTTTGCCAGAGAACAACGGGACAAGGCTGGCAATTACCAGCTCGAACTGGTTCCCAAAAAACCATCACCCGTATTGGCAAAACTTCAGTTGACCGTCTCTGCCGAGGCAGTGGAGCACTTTCTCCGGGACGGAGCTGTACGCGACATCTTCCCGATCGTCTCATCGGTGATTTTCGATGCTACCGGCAACGAAACCCGCATCGACTACAATCGGGCCAAGGTCAACAAAGGTATCAATAACGGAAAATTCAGTTTCAAGATCCC
>MHXL01000156.1:1626-2311 GCA_001824455.1 Desulfuromonadaceae bacterium GWB2_53_15 | reverse complement strand
AGGAGGTTCAAACATGCCGTCGTTCGACATCGTCTCAAAGGTAGATATGCAGGAGGTAGATAACGCCGTCAACCAGGCTATCAAAGAAATCGGACAACGTTACGATTTCAAGGGTTCCAAGAGCCAGATCACACCGGAGAAGGATTCCGTCAAGATTCTGGCAGATGATGATTATAAGCTAAAGGCCGTGGTGGACGTGCTCCAATCCAAGTTTCTCAAACGCAATATTTCCATTAAGGCGCTGCAGTACGGAAAAGTTGAGCCGGCCTCAGGAGGCTTGGTGCGCCAGATCATCACGGTCCAGCAGGGCATATCCAAGGAGAAGGCAAAAGATATTATTGCCGTAATCAAGGAGGCCAAGCTCAAGGTGCAGGCCCAGATACAGGATGACCAGGTACGGGTTACCGGCAAAAACCGTGACGACCTCCAGGATGCCATTCAGCTCCTTAAAGGCAAGGATCTGGATGTCGAGATGCAGTTTTTGAATTTCAGAGAGTAGAAACGAGAGGATACTTTGAACGAAGCAATAAAACAAAAAGTGAGTATGGTCAGCCTGGGCTGCCCCAAAAACCTGGTGGATGCCGAGGTTATGCTGGGCGTACTTGCCAAGCAGAACTATGAGATCACTACCGATGAAAAGGATGCTGACGTAATTATCGTCAACACCTGCTCGTTCATCAAGGAG
>MHXL01000156.1:0-1578 GCA_001824455.1 Desulfuromonadaceae bacterium GWB2_53_15 | reverse complement strand
CAAGACGGTCGCTGTCACACCCTGATCGTATCCGGCTGCCTGCCGCAACGCTACCAGGAGGAGTTGGCCCAGGAGTTGCCGGAGGTGGATATCTTCATCGGCACCGGTGACTATCCCCGCATCGCCGAAATCCTGGCAGAAAAGAGCGGCACTGACCACCAACTGCGCTATATCGGGGATCCGGACTACATCTACGACGAGACCTTGCCGCGTCTCAACTCCTCACCAGCCTGGTATTCATACTTGAAGATCGGCGAAGGGTGCTCCAATTGCTGCTCGTACTGCATCATCCCTCAACTGCGGGGCGCCTACCGCTCGCGGCCGCTGGATGCCCTGGTAGTCGAGGCGGAAATGCTGGTCGCCAGGGGGGTAAAAGAGCTGAACATAATCTCCCAGGACATCACCCGCTATGGCAGCGATCTGGCCGATGGCTCCAACCTGGAGACACTGATCCGGCGTCTGGCTGCCATTGACGGACTGCGCTGGATTCGACTGCTTTACGCCTATCCTGACGGTATTACCGACAGCCTGATCGAACTTATCCGCGACGAGCCCAAGGTCTGCAAATACCTTGACATACCAATTCAGCACATCTCCGACCCGGTGTTGAAGGCCATGAAACGCAGGAGTTCCGAACAGCAGATCCGCGATTTGATTGCCAAACTGCGCAGCGAAATTCCAGGTATTGCCCTGCGCACATCGCTGATCGTTGGCTTTCCCGGCGAGACCGTAGAAGATTTTACCACTCTGACGCAATTTGTGGAGCAGACCCAATTTGACCGTCTGGGTGTGTTCTGCTACTCAAAGGAAGAGGGAACACCTGCGGCAGAAATGCCGGAGCAGATTACAGAACGTGTCAAGCGTGAGCGTTACAGGAAATTGATGCGCGCTCAGGCGCGGCTATCCTTCCGCCGGAACCGGTCCCTGATCGGAACAAGCGAACAAGTCATCGTGGAAGGCTACAGCGAGGAAACTGAATTACTCCTCAAAGGGCGCTCATCCCGGCAGGCACCGGACATTGACGGGCAGGTCTACATTACCGCCGGCAATGCAAATGTGGGTGATATCGTAACACTAAAAATCACTGACTCATCAGATTATGATCTGATCGGAGAGATCGTCGGCTGAGCGGATAAACGATGGTAAAACCCCGCCACATCTTGCGATATCCAACGGCAATCTCTTTTGGCTTGACAATCAAGCCTTTTTAGGTATTATTTGCCGCCTTTACAGTGGTCAAGATCAAGAGGCAATGGAGTAATACATGGCAACTAAACCCAAGAAAAAATGGAAGGAAATCAGTGATATCCTTCATAAAATGAAGGATGACACCCTGCGAGAGATAAACAAGACCCTGAAAAACGGGGCCGAAACCCTCACCATTGGCGAACCGAGCGGCGACATCTATGACCAAGCATCATCCGAACGCGACCGTGAATTAGGACTGATCCTTGGTGACCGAGAGCGAGAAAAGCTGCACGGCATCGATGAAGCGCTTTTGCGCATTGAAGAAGGAGAATATGGCATCTGTGAGGAGTGCGAAGAAGAAATTCCCCTCGGCCGCCTCAAGGCCATGCC
>MHXL01000155.1:5218-5364 GCA_001824455.1 Desulfuromonadaceae bacterium GWB2_53_15 | reverse complement strand
GCTGGATTCAGGTCACAAAAAAAGGCCCACGTGATGTGAGCCCTTTTTTGATCAGCGGAATATAACGTTATGCATCATGCCAGATCCTGAACCGCCTGGTAGATGATGTCGAACAGTTCCTGGATATGCTCCTCGGCGATACAGGA
>MHXL01000155.1:4738-5147 GCA_001824455.1 Desulfuromonadaceae bacterium GWB2_53_15 | reverse complement strand
GCAGCTTTTCGGCTTCCACGGTTTTCAGCTTCAGGCACATGAAGTAACCGGAGTTGAAGGGGTAGTAATCCCATGCCTTGTCGTATTTGCCGCTGTTGAGCACTGCCTTGGTCTTGAGGGCGCGACCCTTCATGACCTGGAGTTTCTCTTCCTTCTGCGCCAGGAACTGCGGTGAGCGCAACGCCTCGATGACAAAGGTCTGTGAGGGGTGCGGGCAGTTGGAGATGCGGGCTCGAATGATACCCATGGTCTTCTTCTCAAGGGCGGTCATTACCGGTGTGTTTTCGTATTCGTTGCCGTCGGCAAAGGTGATGAAGCCGGTGCGGAAGCCCCAGACAAACTCCTCCTTGGTGGCGCCGTCCAGCTTGACCGCCAGGATGCGCGGGTGCAGGTTGGCCAGTTTGCCGAA
>MHXL01000155.1:4565-4649 GCA_001824455.1 Desulfuromonadaceae bacterium GWB2_53_15 | reverse complement strand
CTTTGATGGCTGCCACCAGGGCGTCGCCCTCGGCAACGGTCGGGGTGTAGCCGCTGGGGTTGTTGGGGAAGTTGAGCAGGACAA
>MHXL01000155.1:3286-4431 GCA_001824455.1 Desulfuromonadaceae bacterium GWB2_53_15 | reverse complement strand
TTGCCCCAGAGCATGTCGGGAAGGATCAGGTGATCGCCCTTGTCGATGAACAGGTCGGAGACGATGGAGAGGCCGTGGGTCAGGGCATTGGTGACGATGGGGTTGCTGAAGTGCTTGCCCTGTTGACTGGGGTTTTCACGCAGCATTTTCTCCCGCCACAGGGAGCGCAGTTCCGGCTTGCCGGCTGGGGGGGCGTAGGGAAAGATATCCTTGGGATCAAAGGCGGAGAGCTTATCCTGGATACACTGCAGGAACATTGGCCCGTTGTTCTCGGTGGCGATGCCGATGGTGGCGTTGTATTTATGGGCCTTTTCCTTGGCTTCGGCCGACTGGGTCAGGATTCCCTTGGGAAAGAAGAGATTCTTCCCGAGGTCGGACAGCATTTCCAGGACATGCGGGCTGTGCTGGGCAAGCAGGTCGTTCAGTTCTTGTGCCAATGGGTTCATTGATTTCCTCCTGGAGTTTTGTTTGAATAGATTATATCGCACTTACAATTGAACACGAATCAAAGCTATAAAATTTGTAATAAAACAGCACCAGTCCTTCTTTGTCAATAGAGAATGTATGTAAACAATATCTTAGCGCCTGGACAGTGCACAGGATAAAGTGTCGTTGATGAAAAGCTTGCGATGATGTATGGTTTGAACCAGTGACTGCGTGATTTATGCAGCGATAGTCCTGATAAGCAGAGATAAGTGCGTTAACGAAGTTCACGAAATCATTTCTGCAAATAAGCTCAGAAAAATCCTCCAACTTACTAATAAAAGGAGTCGGTATGATAAAGAGTATGACAGGTTACGGTAAAGCCGAAGCAGTATCGGAACAGGGGCGTTTTACGGTTGAGATCCGCTCTGTAAACCATCGCTACGGCGAGATCTCGGTGCGTATGCCGCGCGGTTTTCTTGCTCTGGAGAACGAGATCAAGAAACTGCTCGCCAACGTTCTCAAGCGCGGCAAGATAGATGTCTACATCCAGTGGGACGAGGTTGGCGCTGCGGTTAACCTACCCCAGGCGGACACGGCTCTGGCCCAAGGCTATGCCGGCCTGTTTCGCACACTGTCGGCGGATTTGGGGTTAACCGGGGATGTGCCGCTGACACTGATCCTGGCACAGAAAGGTGTCCTCAAGGACACCGGTGCCACGA
>MHXL01000155.1:0-3260 GCA_001824455.1 Desulfuromonadaceae bacterium GWB2_53_15 | reverse complement strand
CTCGTCTCCGCGGTCCAGGCCGCAGTGGCGGCAATCGATGCAATGCGCAGCCGGGAGGGGGAAGCGCTCTCGCTCGATCTGTCGGCCCGGCGCAGTCAGGTGGCGCAGTGGATCAAGCAGATTGGTAGCCGTGCCCCCCAGGTGGTTACAGAGTACCGCCAGAAGCTGAAGGCCCGTCTGGATCAATTGCTGGACGGCGCCGAGCTGGACGCAGCCCGACTGGCGCAGGAGGTGGCCCTGATGGCTGACCGTTGCGATGTGACCGAAGAACTGGTGCGGCTCGCCAGCCATTTTGACCAGTTCGACGAAGCGTTGTTGTTGGCTGAGCCGGTGGGGCGCAAACTGGATTTCCTGATGCAGGAGATGAACCGCGAGGTCAACACCATCGGTTCCAAATCCAGCGATGCCGAGGTTACAGGGCTTGTCATCCGTATCAAGGCCGAGATGGAAAAGATGCGCGAGCAGGTGCAGAACGTGGAGTGATCCGGCTTCTGTGCAAGCAGTCCGACAGTAAACCCGCATAATATCATTGGTATAAGACCCCTGACATTGATCATCACTTTAACTGAGAGTGGCGTCAAGGTCAGGGGTTTTTCTGTATGTACAACCTTCAACCCTTCCCGTTGACCCCCTGAGACATTTGTTGCTGCTGTCAATTTTGTTGCTAGCTTGTAATGGCTTAATTTAAAAAGCAAAAATGATGTGGAGCGCCAATTTGTAAACACGGTTGCTAACCTGTAAAATATGTCAATTCATGAATAGATAATGATATTGCTAATGAAATTAGGTCCTGCCAGTTGGCATTAGTTCTGCAAACTCAAAACCATTAAATTAAATTGGCCCCAAAGTGGAGGTTGCAATGCTCAAGAAAACAGCAAAGGCAAAAAGAGTGTGTCTGGATGGCGATTGGTCCATGAGCGGTGTTGCCGAACGGTTTTCATTTCTGGCAAAGCAATTGAATACCTTAGCGGAACCACAGCCCAGTGAAGAACTTCAAAGTTGCGAAGCAAGCGGACTCCCGGAAATTGATTTGAGTGGAATCAACGCGCTGGATGCATGCGGCTGCCAGCTGTTGGCCCTGTTTATCAGTAACCTGCGCCGGTGCGGTAAAACTCCTCGTATAACCAATATACCTGATACATTCAGATCCAAGATCCATTTGTTGGGATTTGACCGTGAATTCAATCTCTCTTATTGATATCCAAGGAATTCTGCATGACTCAGCCCGACCTGAATAATAACAACATAGATCTCAACCAGTTTAACCAGGTTTTCTTCGAGGAGTGTGCGGAGCATCTGGCCGAGATGGAACGTATTCTAGTCTCGCTCCCCGACGAGGGGCCTGATGAGGAACAGCTCAACGCTATCTTCAGGGCGGCCCATTCGATCAAGGGCGGGGCGGGAATCTTCGGTTTTCAGGATATGACCGTCGTCACCCATGTGCTGGAATCGCTTCTCGACCGCATGCGCAGTCACGAGATTGCTTTCAGCACAATCATGGTCGATCTTTTTCTTGAAGCGGGCGATGTCATTTCCATGCAACTGGCCGGACATCGTGACGGGGCTTTCGTGCGGCAGGAGGCCATTGACCAGATTCGCTGCAAGCTGCAGCAGGTAATTGATGCCGGCAGCGTCGCTGCTCCCGCCGAAATCGCTTTTAGTGCGGAGCCGGCTGCACAACCTGATATCAACGCTGCTGCTGGTTGTGCTTGCCAATGCTACGAACTGGAGTTCACACCGGATCCGGACATCTTCAAACGGGGTGTCCGTCTGGAGAGCCTGTTTGCCGAGCTGGAGGAGCTGGGCGAGCTGACTGTGACCGCCGAAATACCGGTAACACCTGAGTTCAGTACATTTGATCCTGAAATCTGCACAAGCTGCTGGCAGCTGACTCTGGTCACAACCGCAAGCGAAGCGGATATCCGCGATATATTCGAATTCGTGGCCGATGCCGATCAGCTGAAGGTTCATATAGTGCCGGAGAATATTGACAACAACCTCCACAGCGCCGCTTTAGAAGCGCCTGCTACAGCTGGTTTACAGGAAAACCTAACCCAGGATGCAACCTGCATAACCGGCAGCGATATCGTTGACACGGCCATCGGCAGAAGGACCTACGACAAGAACGAACTGGCGCCTGCGGCCTATGGCCGTCGTACCAGCGAGGCCGAGTCCTCAATCCGCGTCGGCGTCACCAAGGTGGATCAATTGATCAATCAGGTTGGGGAACTGGTGATTACCCAGCTCATGCTGGCCCAGACCGCAGCCAGCCTCGATCCGGTCCTGTACGAGAACCTTCACCGCAGCCTGCTGCAACTGGAACGCAACACCCGTGACCTGCAGCAGAGCGTCATGTCAATGCGTTTGGTGCCGATCAGCATAGTATTTTCGCGTTTTCCCCGCATGGTCCGCGAACTGTCTTCAAAACTCGGCAAACAGGTGGAACTGAAAACAGTCGGAGATACCACCGAACTGGACAAGGGGCTGATCGAGAAAATAACCGATCCGCTTACACATCTGGTGCGTAACTGCATGGATCACGCCCTGGAGTCTCCGGAGGCTCGAATTGCCGCCGGAAAAGATCGCTGCGGCATGATCACCCTGCGCGCTTCCCAGGTTGGCGGCCGGATCGTTATCGACGTTATTGACGATGGGGCCGGGTTGAATCGTGACCGGATTCTGAGTAAGGCAGTTGAACGCGGTATTCCGGTCTCTGACAGCATGAGTGATGAAGAGGTCTGGCAGCTTATCTTTGCACCGGGCTTTTCCACTGCCGAAGTCGTGACGGATATCTCCGGACGCGGAGTGGGAATGGATGTGGTGTTGCGCAATGTCCAGTCCATGAGCGGCAGGGTGAATATATCCTCTGAACCGGGTAAAGGCACTCGGGTCACGATCAGCCTTCCCCTGACACTGGCTATTCTGGATGGACTTTCGGTGGCCGTTGGCGAAGAGAAATTTATTATTCCGCTCAACTCGATCGTCGAGTCCCTCCAGCCGACCACCGAAAGCCTGAAGACCGTTAACGGCAGAAATGTCGTCCATGTGCGCGGAGAATACATCCCGATCATAGCGCTGTATGAATTGTTCAACATGGATGCGCTTGTGAAAGATCCGGAAAAAGGGATTCTGATCCTGATCGATGTCGAGGGCGAAAAGGCGGCACTCCTGGTGGACGCATTGCTGGACGAACACCAGGTGGTCATTAAGAGTATCGAAACAAATTACCGCAAGGTGGATGGCACGGCCGGGGCCACCAT
>MHXL01000154.1:10812-11105 GCA_001824455.1 Desulfuromonadaceae bacterium GWB2_53_15 | reverse complement strand
GGAGTACCGCCAGACCTATGGACGTGACGTAGTCGTGGAGCTTATCTGTTATCGTCGTCATGGCCATAATGAGGGTGACGAACCCGCCTTCACCCAACCGCTCATGTACCGCCAGATCTCTTCCCGGCCAGCGGTGAATCGCATCTATTGCGATGCCCTTGCAGAACAGGGGGTTGACCCTGCCATCCTTGCCGAAATCGAGCAGCGTGTGCTTGATCGCCTGGATTCATCCCTGAAGCTGGAGCCGCAGACAGATGAAATCGGTTTTCGGGATGAATGGAGCGGCATAAGCA
>MHXL01000154.1:2223-10684 GCA_001824455.1 Desulfuromonadaceae bacterium GWB2_53_15 | reverse complement strand
CGTTTTGAGGCGGTGCTCAAGGGTAACGGCATTGATTGGGGCAATGCCGAGACGCTGGCCTACGCCACATTGCTGGATGAGGGGGTGCCGGTCCGTCTTTCAGGACAGGATTCACGACGGGGTACCTTCAGCCATCGCCATAGCGTGCTGCATGATATCAATGATGACAACATCTATGTGCCGCTTGCCAGTGTCGCTCGCGGTGGTGCTGTTTTTCAGAGTTGGGATAGTCTTTTGTCCGAATTCGGTGTGTTGGGTTTTGAGTACGGTTATTCCTTGGAAACACCCCAAGGGTTGACCATCTGGGAGGCACAGTTTGGCGATTTTGCCAATGGCGCCCAAGTGATCATTGATCAGTTTATATCAAGTGGAGAGACCAAATGGAACCGCGCCAGCGGTCTCGTGCTGATGCTGCCCCATGGTTATGAAGGACAGGGGGCCGAACACTCCAGCGCCCGTATCGAACGTTTTCTGCAACTCTGCTCACGGGAGAATATGCTCGTGGCCAATCCTTCCACACCCGCCCAGTTGTTCCATCTGCTGCGCCGACAGCTGAAACAGCCTTTCCGCAAGCCGCTGATCGTCTTCACCCCCAAAAGCCTGCTGCGTCATCCGCTCTGTGTGTCTTCCTTCGGTGAGTTAGCCTCGGGTTTCTTCCACGAATTACTCACTGATATTACCGAACCGGCAGGTGTCAAGCGTGTGCTGCTCTGTAGCGGCAAGATCTATTACGACCTCCTAGAAGAGCGAGACAGGCGGGGAGGAAACGCTACGGCCATTATACGGGTTGAACAGCTCTATCCATTTCGAAACGATATTCTCGCTGAAACATTACAGCCGTTGCCCCGGAATACAAGTTTGATTTGGGTTCAAGAGGAACCTGAAAACATGGGGGCCTGGAGCTATTTGCGCCAGAAACTGGCAGAGCAGTTTGGGAATATCCGTTATGTTGGTCGTCCCGAGGATAGTTGCCCTGCTGTTGCTTCTCACCATCAGCACGCCGAAGAACAGGGGGCGATTATCAGAGCAGCTTTTGATGCTTGAGCATATGGGCAACGGCAGGCAAATGCGGGGCTATTACAAATTGACAATTTGTTCCAAGCTGTGTAAATAATGTAAAAATTTCCTTAAAGGAACTCCATGCTCAACCTTCTGTTCATCTCCAACAGCTCCAAAATGGACTTCATCAAAAAACGCTTACAGCCAATGCTGAAGGTAAAGATTGATGTCGTAACCGATTTTGATCACGGGCTGAAGGATGTTTTTGAAAAACGACCGGCCACGATCATCATTCAGGATCTAATTTCCGGAGTTACCGGAGAGAGCGTTGCTCGCCACATTCAAATGTTGTTGGGTAGCGGAGCTCCGGTTTTTGTGCTGATGCATGAAGGAAACACTCGTATTAAGCCGATCAAGGGTTTGTTCGAGCATATAATTGATCTGACACAACCTGATGAGAAACTGGTTGAAGATGTCCAGACAATCCTGAAATCAATCCTCGGCCCGGAATGGGAAAAAATATATATAACACCCAAGCCGGATGCTGCTGCACTAGCGGCTTCCTTTGCGATGCCAGTCGAAAGTCGTGAGGATGCCGACCAATTGGTAGACGATTTTCTCTCTGATCTGGGAATCGCCGATAATTCTAGACAGGAGGGAACTCAAAAGCCAGCTTTTGGACAGATTGATCATCTGGAGGAAGAGCCGTTTGTGGTTGATGCTGTAGCCGACGAGCTGGTTAGGCTTTTAGTTGAGTCGTCCTACCAGACCAATGTTCAGGATATGTCGAGTGCTGACTCACTTTCAATTCAGTCGATAGAAGCGGAAACTCCGGCAGCACCGATTCCATCCAAGAAGAAGGATAAAACACCCAGGACGGCGAAACCCTCGACACGCAAAGTGCCTGTTCAGGCGGTCTTGCCTGAAACTCCTCCAATGCCCGAGGTGCCGGTTGCCACCCTGGAGGCTGTGCAGGCTGCGCCCGAGGTCATAAATGTCGAACGGGCTGTGCCGGTAGAGCCAAAGGCTACTATTCCTGATACTCCGAATCCTGTTTTTGCCGAAGTTACGCCGCAAACTGATGCTGGGGGGCTGTGTCCTGTTCCGCCTTCACCTGCTGATTTCCGAATAGCACCTCCTTCGGAGCAGATTCCTGAAGATCTTCTGTTGGCTTTTGAAGAAAATTACCACTCCCAGGCAAGCAACTGGAAACGGTTGCTTATCGTAGTTGTCGTGGTTATTGGGTTAGGTGCGGGGGTATGGGCTCTGATTAAGCAGAAACCCATTCTGTTGTCATTTATGACCAAAATAAAGACAACTCCGGAGGCCCCAGTCCCCGAAGCAGTCAAGCAGGCTAACGCCCCTGCCGGTAAGCTTCCAGTTCCTGCTCAAAAGTCAATTTCCACTGCACGCAAGCCTGGTGCTGTCATGGCTTCACCGTTGCCTTCATTCATGTCAACAGCCCGTCGTGACGGCGCTTTTGCAGCACAGAACCCAGGTTGGGAACGTTATGTTGGCAAAGTGTACGAATACCGTATCATCAGGACAGGTGAGAACATTAAGGCGGTCCAGGTTCTGGCCGGTATTGGTACGCGCACGGTGGATGAAAACTTCATTACAACAGTGTTAAAAGAACTTGTAGGGAAATCTGATTTTTCGGTTGATTCCAGTGAACAGAAACAGGGTTACCTTGTTCAGCATGGAAGTGTCGCTCAAAAAGCTGATCTTCTGATTTATCGTTCGAAAAAAACGGGCGGAGTCCGTGCGTTCGTAGTTTCCGTAAACTAGGAAAAAAGCCAGGGAATGTTGGACTTTTATTATTAAACGGAGTAATTAATAGCTTTCTAGCTTGTTAGTGCGTGGAGATGCAATGTATTTTTCAATCGGTTTTCGTCGAACTCTGGTTATATGTAGTGCGATCGTGACTGCGTTCTATGCCGTTGTCGTGCATGCAGCCATGGATCCACGCTTTGAACTTGATGTTCATACACTGGATGGTCCCAAGCCATCATTGAAATCGTCCCCTAAAAATGAAAAACGAGCAGTCCGAACTCGCACGAACAAACCAAAAGAGGGTAGCGGCAGTCGGGGTGATATCTATGTCGTCAAGCAGGGTGACCACCTTTTCAGGATACTTATGCGTGATTACGGCCTTACAAATGACGAGGCCGAGGCTTTAGTCGAGGAAATCCGGCGCGAAAACAACATCTACGATATCAGACGCCTCAAGATCGGGCAGAAGATTGTTATTCCGTCAGTACCCCGCAAGGCCGCTGGAGTATCCAGGTTTGCCAAACCGGTAAAAGATACTGCTGATTCGGCAGACAATGCTGATAATTACCCGGTTGCCGCTGCTGGTCAGGCTTTACGGCTCGAATCGCCGGTCGTTACAACCAAGTCTTATCAAGAGCCTGCTACATCGGTCAAGGAAGTTTGGGGAAAGCTGATCCCGTCCAAGGGAGAGTTGCAAAAGCCGCTTACACTTAAATCCCCGTCGTTTTCGCTGACCCTAGATCCCCAGCGTTATCCTGTTTTTTCAACCATGGATGGCGGCACGATTTTGCTCGATCAGGATGCTACCATACCGCCACTGGTTAAATCCCTGATTGAAGAAAAAGACCCTGCGATACGCATTGTCTCGGAATCCCCTGCTAATGGCAGGCGTTTTCTGTCAGCCATGCTCGGGGCGGCAGGTTTCTATTCTGTTGAGGAAAATTTCAGCATGGAGTTCGGTACGGACCCTAAGTTGGTGGTGCGTTCGGATTTCAAAGTTGAGAAAGCTCCTGATAGTCTCATCAAGCAGGATGTTGTCCTGATGAATAGCGGTAAAACTTCGCTTCCACAGTCCCTTGGTGATTTTCTGAAAAAAGAAGGTTTTACCGTCTACGAGCCTTTTGCATCCTTGAAGCCTTTTATCATCCAGACCCCTTCTAGGCAGATACATCAGATTACCGCCAAGGGGCAGCCCGAAATTCTGGATGCTATCCTCAAGGCTTTGGCAGTATCGTATCAAGCTGACCGTAATGTTGACGTCTTTGCCGCTGACAACAATGGTATCTCCCTGTCAGTCAAGGCGGAACGTTTCTTTGAAAGGGACGGACAACGTTTTGTCGTTTCCCGTTTCGATGGGGACCCGGTTACCTATACCCTGTTCAGGATTCTGGAAACCAAGGGGTATCGGGTAGTCATTCTTGAAGCCAAGGATGATTTCCGCAAGATCTCCGAGAAGATTCTTTCACGATTACGAATTCAAGGTAGTTATGCGCAGCAAAAGCTTTGGCCGGATGATACATCAAACTACTCACTGCAGATGTCCGGATTCAATCTTGAGAATGCAGGTATCCCCGGCGGCGCATTGTTTTTGACAAATCTACCGCTTGACCGGATTGTTCGTGATCTGCTCAATGAAAATGGATACAATATTAACGTAAGGTGAAAGAAGTTGTAACTGTTTGACTTTTTCTGCTATAAGCGCTCGTATCAGTATATATGGGCGTTTTTTTTTGTAATATTTACCCTCCGAGCGTAGCGAGATACATATGGCTGTCAAAAGAGTTGGTGAACTTCTCGTTGAACAAAATCTGATCACCCAGGAACAATTGGGTGAAGCGCTAGAATTGCAGAAGGTCTTTCCTGATCAAGCGATTGGCCAGCTTCTCTGTAAGCTGGGGTTTATCAAGGAAAGCGATCTCAGTCTTATGCTGGATCAAAAGAACAAACGCCGCAAGCTTTCCGATATACTTTTAAAAAGTGGGATTGTTGACCCGCAGAAGATCGCTCATGCCCGGGAAATCAGCAAGCAGAGCGACATCACCTTTGACAAGGCCCTGCTCAAGTTGCGTTATGTTGAGGAAGAAGAGCTTGCCAAGGCCGTTGCCTGTCAGTATGACCTGCCCTATGTCAAGATCAACGCCCTTGACCTGGACGTCTCTTTGTCTCGATATATCAGTGCCGTGTATGCTCAGAAGCAGCGCATCGCACCGATCTCCAAAATAGGCAATACCCTTACACTGGCAGTGGCACACCCACTGAAACATCACGACATCAGGGAGTTGGAAGACAGCATCCGCCTCAAAATCATATCGGCGATCGCCACGGAATCCGATGTCTACAAGGTGCTCAAGCGCCTCTATAATGTTGATGTGGCCAGTGCAACCAGCGCTCACGACGAAGTTAATCTGGATATAGTCCCTGACAGCATCGTTGATCTGCTCAGCAAAACCTCAGGGTCGGATGAACCCGAGGTCGAGGAGGAGACTAAAAAGGTTACCGAGAAGGATAGTGTAATCGTCAAGCTGGTCAACAAGATCATATACGATGCCTATCTTGGAAAAGCCTCAGATATTCATATCGAGCCTTACCCTGGTAAGAGAGATGTAGTCGTCCGCACAAGGATTGATGGCCAATGTTCCATCTATCAAAAAATTCCATACAAGTATAAATTCGCGATACCTTCGCGCATAAAAATCATGGCGGATCTCGACATTGCCGAGAGGCGCAAGCCCCAGGATGGCAAGATCGATTTCAAAAAGTTTGGTCCGTTGGATACGGAACTACGCGTTGCTACCATGCCCACGGTTGGAGGCCTGGAGGACGTAGTCATCCGGGTGCTGGCAGGAGGTGAGCCGCTGTCCTTCAAGGATCTTGGACTGACTGAACGGAATATGCGTGTTTTTCAAGAGGCTGTCAGCAGCCCTCACGGCCTTGTTCTTGTCGTAGGGCCAACCGGCTCAGGAAAAACAACAACTCTTCATTCCGGTCTTGCCATGATCAATACCCCTAACAGGAAAATATGGACGGCTGAGGATCCAGTCGAGATCACCCAGCCGGGTCTGCGGCAGGTACAAGTTAATCCTCGCATAGGTTTTACTTTTGCTGCTGCGTTGCGCTCTTTCCTTCGGCTTGATCCGGACGTGATCATGGTAGGTGAGATGCGCGACGAGGAAACCGCCAGCACCGCCGTGGAGGCTTCCCTTACCGGCCATTTGGTGTTTTCCACCCTGCACACCAACTCGGCCCCTGAGACGGTTACAAGGCTTTTGGAAATGGGGCTTGATCCCTACAGCTTTTCCGATTCACTCCTTTGTATCCTGGCTCAGCGTCTGGCACGACGCTTATGCAAGGAGTGCAAGGAAAGCTATCATCCGAGTGAAACTGAAATCGATGAGATTATCGATGAATATGGCCGAGAAGACTTTGCATTTACCGGACTTGGCAGGTCGGATTTGACAATGTCCAGGGCTGTGGGGTGTGATCGTTGTGGAGGCAGCGGCTACCGAGGACGGTTGGGCATTCATGAAGTACTGGAATGCACCCCAAGGCTGAAAGGACTCATCAAGCGCCGCTCGGATACGGATGCTGTCCGTGAACATGCCGCGCTGGACGGTATGACCACCCTCAAACAAGATGGCATTCTTAAGGTGTTCCAGGGGTTGACTGATATCCATGAAGTACGGCGGGTCTGCATCAAGTAGGATCGTAGGTGTGAAAAAATGCTTGCATTTACAAGTCTGGCATGGTAAAAATTGTAAAATTTATGTTCACCTAAAAGTGAGCTCGCAAAGCTCACTTTTTTTGTTTCTAAAGAGTCTATGGCAATTCTCAAAGACGACATATGCGGACGAGTAGCAGCTCTTGCCCAGCCGATTCTCGAAGCGTTTCATATTGAATTGGTGGACATCGAGTTCAGGCGTAGCGGTAGGGAACTGATCCTATGCCTCTTTATTGACAAAGAGGGGGGCGTAAATGTTGATGATTGCGCAGATGTAAGTCGCGAGTTGTCGGTAATAATCGATATAGAGGACTTTATTCCCGGCAACTATAGTCTTGAGGTTTCATCGCCCGGTCTTGACCGCCCTCTGAAAAAAGTTTCTGATTATGAGCGTTTTACAGGTCGTTTGGTTAAGATTAAAACCTATGAGCCGTTTGCGGATGATTCGGGTAATCGGCGCAAAACCTTCTTGGGTCATTTGATTGGTCTGAAAGATGGTCTTGTTGTTGTGACACTTAACGAAGGCCAGACCGCTTCAATACCCCTGGAACTTATTGCCAAGGCAAATCTGGAGTTCGAATTTTAACGGATTCGTAAAAGGCTGCTGGCAGCCCACTATGAATTTGCCGAGAATGTGTTGATCTGATTTCATATAATCAGCAAGGAGAAGCAATTGTGGAAACGAACATAAGCATCAAACATGCCATTGACCAGATCGTCAAGGAGAAGGGGATCGAGCGGCAGGTGGTTCTGGAGGCCATGGAGCAGGCGGTTTTGACTGCGGCCAATAAGAAGTACCGCAATACTCGCGATCTTGAGGCCCGTTATAACCCGGATTCGGGCGAGGTGGAGCTATTCGAGTTTGTAACCGTTGTGGACGAGGTGCTGGACTCATACAAGGAGATCGACCTGGAAGAAGCTCGCGAGATCGATCCTGACGTGGAGATCGGCGATTCGCTGGGCGAAAAACTGGACGCCAGCGGTTTCAGCCGGATTGCCGCCCAGACTGCCAAGCAGGTTATTATTCAGAAGGTACGCGAGGCAGAGCGGGAGACGATCTTTAATGAGTACAGTGATCGTCAGTGGGAAATCATCACCGGCATGGTGCGCCGCTTTGAAAAGGGTGATCTGTTGGTGGATCTGGGCCGGGCCGAAGCAGTGCTGCCTTCCAAGGAGCAGATGCCTCGTGAAGTGTACCGCCCAGGGGACCGTGTCAGGGCCATCATCACAGATATACGCATGACTACCAAAGGTCCTCAGATCATCCTTTCCCGAACCCATCCCAGTATGCTGGCTAAGTTGTTTGAGGCCGAGGTTCCCGAGATTGCCGAAGGCATCGTGGAAATCAACGCTATTGTGCGTGATCCAGGCAGCCGTGCCAAACTTGCGGTTTCATCCAACGATTCCGATGTTGATCCGGTGGGAGCCTGTGTCGGAATGCGTGGCGCCCGTGTCCAGAATGTGGTTTCCGAGCTGCGCGGCGAGAAGATCGATATCATTCCATGGTCAGAAGATATTGCCCGCTTTGCATGCAACTCTCTGTCTCCGGCTCAGGTTTCCAAAGTGTTTGTGGATGAGGATAACCGTACCTTGGAGGTTGTCGTTGCCGATGACCAGCTTTCCCTGGCTATTGGCAAGCGCGGACAGAATGTCAGCCTGGCAGCACGCCTGACTGGCTGCCGCATCGACATCAAGAGCGAATCCAAGGCTGCTGAGGCTGAACTGCAGGAGTACGCCTCCTTTGACGGTACTCAGGGGGAAGAGGACGAAGCAACCGAGGCAGAAGCCGGCATTGAGTCCGCTGTTGAAACGGTTGCAGATGTTGAGGCCGTTACTGAGGTTGTTGCTGAAAAGACAGAGGAGTAGACGGATAAATGACGCGGCAGGCTCAACATGAAACGCCGCAACGGAGTTGCCTTGGTTGTCATGAGTCACGGGACAAGGGGCAGCTGCTCCGGTTTGTTCTTTCTC
>MHXL01000154.1:1195-2202 GCA_001824455.1 Desulfuromonadaceae bacterium GWB2_53_15 | reverse complement strand
TTGGCCGCCGCATCCCGCCAGCGTCAGTTCAGTCGTGCTTTCAAGCGTGAGGTGTTGCTACCTGCGCCTGAAGAGTTTGTTGCACAGACAGCGCATCTGTTGCAAGAACGGATTCTCGGCTATCTTGGATTAGCCAATAAAGCCGGAAAGATCATTTCTGGCGGTTCGCTTGTCAGTGATGCAATTCGAAGTGGAAATAAGCCGGGTTTGGTATTGGTGGCAGCAGATGTCTCCGAGGCTATTGGTAAGCGTATTGAAACGCTTGCCGTCGTACATCGCATACCGTGCGTGTGCATCATGACAAAAGATGATTTTGGCGCCATACTTGGCAAAGCGCCCCGCAGCGCGATTGCGGTGAGGTCTGGCGGTTTTGTTAAGCAGCTTGCCAGTGTAATTGAACGATACAGAAACTTCCTGGGGGAGGTGTAGGTCCTATGAGTAAAATACGTGTGAGTAACCTGGCTGAACGGCTGGGGCTAGAGACCCGCGAGGTCCTGTCCCGCCTTAGGGATATCGGTGTTGATGCCAAAACAGCCACCTCTTTGGTTGAGGAAGATGTCATTAATAAATTGACGCCACCCCAACCTAAGGAAGGCAGTCCCGATGAGGTCAGGGTCACCACCACGATCATCCGGCGACGTGCCAAGGTCGCAGCCCCTGTTGAAGAAGAGGTACCGGTGGTTCTGGAAATTCCGCGTAGCGAACAACCGGCAGAGACGATCACGGCTGTTTCTGTCGCGCCTGAAAAAACGCCGGTTGAAAAAGTCGGTAAGCCGGAAATATTGGCGGAAACCGCCCCTGTTGAAAAGCCGTTGGTACCTGTAGAGCAGGTAAAATTGGGCCCCAATCAGGCTCGTATCCTTGGCCGCATGGAGATTCCCGGTGTGACCACCAGGCCGAACCGCGTGGTGCCGAAGGATGCCCCCGTTGTGCCGTCGCGTTCTGCCGCACCGCGCCCAACTGCACCACGACCGACTGAACCTGGCCAGAAAAGGCCTGCTCCTGCG
>MHXL01000154.1:0-1173 GCA_001824455.1 Desulfuromonadaceae bacterium GWB2_53_15 | reverse complement strand
GCTCCCGCATGAAACAGGTTCAGATTGCACCCGCCTCACCTCCCGGTGGAGATGATCGCCGTAAGCCTGGTGGCAAGGGTCCAGGCGGATATACTGATGCTGCCGGTAAGGGCGGTAAAAAAGGTGCGCCACCTGCCAAGAAAAAAGAACAGCCACGAAAAAACGATGTAATTGAAAAACGAGAAAGAATTTTTGATCCGGTTTATAAAGGTTCCAAGAAAAAGGGCGGCCGGGAGCGTTCGGTTGAAACACGCAAGACCGAGATAACGATTCCCAAGGCGATCAAGCGTATCATCAGGATTTCCGAGAGTATTAGTGTTGGCGAACTTGCCAAGCGCATGGGCATCAAGGCCAATGACCTGATCAAATCACTGATGAAGATGGGGATGATGGTCACCATCAATCACCCGCTTGATTTTGATACTGCTGTTATTCTTTCGTCCGAATATGGTTACGAGGTTGAAAACGTGGCGGTTGATCTGGACGAGATTCTCGAATCTACTCCTGATTTGCCGGAAACCCTGCAAAAACGTTCACCTGTGGTTACCATCATGGGTCACGTTGACCATGGTAAAACCTCACTGCTGGACGCGATTCGCGAAGCCAATGTCATTGCGGGTGAAGCCGGCGGCATAACCCAGCATATCGGTGCGTATGATGTGGAGCTGAATGGACGCAAGATAACCTTCCTCGATACGCCTGGCCACGAAGCATTTACCGCCATGCGTGCCCGTGGAGCCAAGGTTACCGATATTGTTATTCTGGTTGTTGCTGCTGATGATGGGGTTATGCCCCAGACGCGCGAGGCCATCAATCATTCCAAGGCGGCTGGCGTTCCAATAATCGTGGCCGTCAACAAGATTGATAAACCTGATTCCAGGCCTGATCAGGTCAAGCGGGAACTTATGGAACAAGGGCTCGTTTCCTCGGAATGGGGCGGAGACACTACCATGGTCGAGGTTTCGGCCAAAAAGCGCCTCAACCTGGAAGAACTGCTCGAAATGGTGCTCCTGCAGGCCGACATGATGGAGCTTACGGCTAATCCCGACAAGCAGGCCAAGGGAACCGTCGTTGAAGCCAGGCTGGACAAAGGCCGCGGCCCTGTTGCTACGGTACTGGTTCAGGAAGGAACACTGAAAAATGGTGACTACTGCGTGGTTGGTATTCACTCCG
>MHXL01000153.1 GCA_001824455.1 Desulfuromonadaceae bacterium GWB2_53_15 | reverse complement strand
TTCCTTTGCAATCTCCTCGAGAATCGAGGGTAGGTTCAATTCCTGGAAGGTGCCGATGTGGGGCGGAATGACACGCATGACAATGCCATAATTGCCTTTCTGGCGGAATATGCTGACGCGGAAACGTCCGCCGCTAGGTAAAGAATATGATGCATCGAGTTCTTTCAGGTCATTATTCAGTTTACGGTTGTTATGCGCCAAAACCTGGGTGGCTATGAATTCTGTGTCCGTGGGTGTCAGATTTGGCATCTTTGCACGGATAAGTTGCCCCCGGCCTCTGAAAAACGGTGGATTGTCCACTTCGAAGTGAAGATCGGAGACTCTCTTTTGGAAGGCTATTTCCAGTATCTGGTGGAGAATGTTTGCATCCATAAGCGTAACCCTTCTGAAAATGAAATTTGTAGATTACTTTATTGAGATTGGGTCGGTTTTTCAAATCTTTTTCGATAGAAAGCGTTGTCCAAAACCAGGCTGGCATGACGTGCCAGGATATCCAGCAGGTCGATCTGCACCGGTGAGCCGGCTTTAGGACCAAAATCACCATAGATGATGGCAATAACCCGACCAAAACTTTTTATGGGCAGAAGAAGTGTTTTTGAACTGCGTGGAATACCGATCTCTTTGAACAGGCAATTTTTTAAGATAGTGTCGTTAGATGTACCATAATACAGATTGCCTTTTTCAAGGATCTCTTTAAATATCGAAGGTTCCTCAAGTGGTATCTTAAACATCATCGGTGGTGTTGGACCAGAACTTTTATCCGCTTTTACACCAATCCCCTTTTCGGCAATCAGTTCCATCTTGCCGACTACAAACGTAATAGTTCGTTCGAACATTGTCGATGCAAAACCAAGCAGAGCAGAAGCCACCTCGGGAGGTTGCGTGAGTGTGTTCAATTCAATGCTGCACTCTTTGAAGCGGCGTATAGCCTGCTGATGGTCCGGAGCCGAAAGGTATGTTTTGAGGTAGGATTGGAACGTAGTCAGGAATGTGATCGTGTCGTCCACAAAGGTTTCTTTGCGGTTATCCTTGCTGGGGCGCGGAAGGATGGCCTTGACGCCTATTTGTAACGCTTGCAGAGATAATTTGTAATCCGATAAGGGGATTGCCTGCAGGATGGGGATCAGTGGAAATTGTGTGAGTTTATGTTGCACCAATTCGGTGCTGAACGTTGATAAAGAATTCTCATCCTTTTTTGCCGGTGAATCTATTACAAGTAGAGGCATGAGATCCCGTGAAAGGGACTGTTCAATAATCAGATCGAGGTTCATCTCCTCGTCGGTGGTAAATATAAAAAAGTCTTCAAGCTTGCAGACGGTCTTTAGGGCATGCGTAATGAAGTTGTCCCGACTGAATAAAATAATTGCCAGGCCTGTGCTGTTCGTTCCTGAACCTGTTTTACCTAAGGCAAGTTGTCTGGAAAAAGCTGTAAGGACTGAACATATCCTGTCCTGGTCAACAACTGGTATGTCTTGGAGCTCTTCACCGATAACTCTGCGATGCTCTTCGGAAGGATCATGGTCCTTAAGACCCGAAAACACACTGGGAATATTCTTTTTCAATGTATCAATAGCATCCAGGCCGAGTAAGTCGGCCGTGATGGACAGATCACTCGGTTCTGAGTTGCTGACATCATCAAATGAACCTTCAACAGAAGAGAAAAACACTTCGGATAAGGTGCCGTCGCGCATTTTCTCATCATAAATGCGCAGGGCATCCATCAAAATGCTTTGCGCGTTCATAAGTATTTCCTGCTGCAGTGTTTCAGGAAAATAACGATATTCGTCGGAGATATCACTCTTGGTTACATCAAGAGAAAATGTGCCGCTCGTCCAGGTCAGCACCTCGACGATAGTCATCTCGATCAGCTCTTCCAGACCCTTATAGGCGTCCTCTTTATTAATAATTCCCTGGTCTATCAACGTTGCAACCAAAGGCTTCCGGTTGTGACCGGCATTCTTTTGTTCAAGGAGAGCCTGGTCAAGCTGATCCGAGGTGATGATTTTCATTCCTACCAATACTTGTCCGATGCGAACATTATTGTTCACATGATTGGCAGAGACAAAGTAGCCGTCACTGAATACCAGTTGGCTTTCTCCCTTATGGCTTTTGAGACAAAGGGTGCCGGTCTTCCTGGTTGAGTGAAGCAGTTGGATGATATCGACAATCGGCAGGTGCTCTAAATCACCGGCAAAGGACATATGGCTCTATCCTTCCTGTACCTATAATAAAGTGTTTTCAACTTACGATCCTGAATATCAGGGCTTATTCCGTAGTAATTTTCTGATTCGGCTGACCTTCTCCGGTCGTTTTTTTCTTTCTCCGACGACGTTTCTTGGCAGCTTCGCCCGTTTCAGGATTCATATTCACAGCAACAGGAGCTTTTTGAACGGCTGCAACTGCTGTTTTCCTGACAGGTGCGTTTTTTCTTGGAGGCCTGCTGTCGCCTCGTCCTCCGGATTTCATATCTTTATTATGCTTCGGCCGCGCCACCCGGTTGTAGTCGTTCACAAAAAGGTCGTCCTCAGCCCATTCAGTCGGAATCTTGTTTTTGATGTACTCTTCGATGGCCTCCAGGTATAAGGCGCCGTCCTCGTCTGCCAGTGAGATGGCCTTGCCTTCGGCGCCGGCACGAGCGGTGCGGCCGATACGGTGGACGTAATCCTCGCAGTCCTGGGGCAGATCGTAATTGATGACGTGGGAAACCCCATCGATGTGCAGACCGCGTGAGGCAACATCGGTGGCTATCAGGATCGGCAGTTTGCCTTCTTTAAAATCTTCCAGTATTCGCATGCGCTTCTTCTGCTCCACGTCCCCGGATATTACCCGGCAAGGAAAGCCGTTGGCATTCAGGCGATCATGCAGGTACTCGCCTTCACGCTTGGTGTTGATGAATATCATGGTGCGCGCCATGCCGTCCCGTCGCAACAGTCCGAGCAGCAGGGGGAACTTTTCTTTGCGCGATGCATGGTAGATGACCTGCTCGACATTTTCGGCCGTCATTTTCTCGGGAGTGACGGAAACTTTTTCAGGAACATTCATGAATTCGTAGGCCAGTTCCATCACGCGCTGGTTAAGGGTGGCGGAGAACATCAGGTTCTGGCGTTTGTCAAAGGGGGGGAGGCGGCGCAGTATGAAGCGCAGATCGGCAATGAAACCCATGTCAAACATACGGTCGGCTTCGTCGATCACCAGCATCTCGATCTCTTTAAGGCTGTAAACCTTTTGTTTGAGGTAGTCTATCAGTCGTCCCGGAGTGCCGATAATCACGTCCGCACCCTCGCGAAGAGCATCGCGCTGCTTCATGTAATCGACACCACCGTAGATAGCCTGGATTGTGAGGCCGCAATGTTTCCCTAAAAGCTGGGCATCCTGCTCGATTTGCACCACCAGTTCGCGGGTCGGCGCCAGTATCAAGGCGCGAGGATGCCCCCCTTTAGCTGCGGTGTTGGTCAGCAGGCGGGTAAAGAGGGTAACCAGAAAAGCGGCGGTTTTGCCTGTCCCGGTCTGGGCCTGGCCTGCCACGTCTTTACCCGTTAACGAGATGGGCAGGGTGCGCTCCTGAATGGGGGTGCAGTTGCTGAAACCGGCGTCTGCAATGCCTGATTGGACATGAGCCGGAAGGTTTAGTTCATCAAATCGCATTTAAAATCCTCAAAGAAATAATGTTGGAGCATGTATTTAACCTAAGCTATTACCATATACTGCGATGTGCAGTCTGGCAATGGAAACCTTGCGTCATAGGGCATGGCAACATCCAGAAATGCTTTGACAAACAGCTTTTCATTCCTTTACTATGACAAAAATTTCTCCTAAGGAACAACCCTGATGCAGTCCGCTCTAAACATTATTGGCGATGACCTGAAACGCGTTGAAGAGCAATTTCGCAAGGACCTGGAGTCGGACGTCCCCTTGATCCGCAAGGTTGGTGAATATGTACTCTCCAGTGGCGGTAAACGTGTTCGGCCCGCTCTGCTCCTGCTCGCAGCAAGGTTATGCGATTATCGGGGGGATAAAGCTGTTCCTCTGGCCAGTGTCGTTGAATTTATCCATACCGCCACACTGCTTCATGATGACGTCGTTGATAGTGCCACCTTGCGGCGCGGCATAGCCTCGGCCAATACCCTGTGGGGTAACGAGGCGTCTGTACTGGTTGGCGATTTCCTGTTTTCCAAATCGTTTTCTTTGATGGTTGCTGTTGGCAGTCTCGATATACTACGCGTGTTGTCGGCAGCCACCACCATAATTGCTGAGGGTGAGGTCATGCAGCTACTGTGCACCGGCGAACTCGACCTTACTGAAGAGTGCTATATCGGCGTGGTGCGTTCAAAAACGGCCATTCTTATGTCGGCGGCCTGCGAGGCCGGCGCAATCCTTGGCAATGCGTCTCCTGAAAAGCAGAATTTACTCGCCAATTTCGGTATGGATCTGGGAATAGCTTTTCAGCTTATGGATGATACACTTGATTACATTGCCACTGAAGAAGATTTTGGCAAGAGCATCGGGCATGACCTGGAAGAAGGCAAAATTACCCTGCCGCTGATTCACACACTTCGTCAGTGTTCGGAGGAAGAACGGACGATCATAGCTGCTGTTATCGAAAAGGATGAGATGTCACTGGAAGATTTCCGTGATGTCTCGGGCCTGGTGAAACGCTATGGTGGTATCGACTATACCGTGGATGCGGCACGCCGCTATATTGCAGGTTGCACTGCACATCTTGCTGATTTTAGCCAATGTCAGATCAAGGATGCCTTGCTGGAGTTGTCCGATTACGTCATCACCCGCAATAAATAGTTAGTCTTCAGGCGCCATCCCACCGTATAAGCTGACAACCGAAATCCTGGAGGAATCATGAAGAAGATTCTGTATCTGTTAGCATTGATTGCGCTCGTGTCCCTGGTGGCATGCAACCGAAAAGAACCCGGCTCGTCAGCCAAACAAACCATGCCTTCTGAAAACCAACCAGCCCCTGAGATAGTTGTTAATGGATTGAATGGTTCCCCGCTGAAATTGTCCGACCTGAAAGGCAAGGTAGTGTTGCTTAACTTCTGGGCTACCTGGTGTCCTCCTTGTCGAGAGGAAATACCCTCAATGATCAAGCTGAACAAGGCCATGACCGGCAAACCGTTCCAGATGGTGGCGGTTTCCATTGATGAAGGCGGCAAGCCGGCAATCGAGTCCTTTTTCCAGACCAGCGGTTTTTCCGACCTGCCGACTTATACAGATCCGGACAGTCGAGCCGCCAAGGCATACGACATAACCGGCGTACCGGAAACGTTTGTTATCAACAAAAACGGCATTATCGTGAAGAAAGTCATTGGCCCGCTTGCATGGGACTCCCCTGATGTAGCCGCTTTCCTGGAAGGATTGTTGAAATAGTGGTGACACATAATGGATAGCCAGGAAGTTACATACGCCGGGGCCTTTATCGCAGGACTGTTGTCGTTCCTGTCACCCTGCGTACTGCCGCTCATCCCTTCCTACATCA
>MHXL01000152.1 GCA_001824455.1 Desulfuromonadaceae bacterium GWB2_53_15 | reverse complement strand
ACTTCCTCCTCTGTGGTATTGATACGGAAATATGCTCTTTTTCAATGTTCAAACCCTGATAAACAGGACAAACAAGATAACGCTTATAGTTCGTTTCTGCCCTGCAACGCCCACTGCACGGTGGCTGCATCGACAAACTCGATGTCACTCCCCAGTGGTATGCCATGGGCCAGCCGTGTCACTTTCACGTTCAGAGGCTTCAGCGCCTTGGTCAGGTAGAGAGCCGTTGCCTCTCCTTCTACCGTAAAGTTGGTGGCTATGACCACCTCGTTGATACCGCCTCCGGCAACCCGTTCCAGAAGTTCGCCTATTCGCAGATCTCCAGGTCCGATACCCGCCAGAGGTGATATGGCCCCTTCCAGAACATGGTACAAGCCATGATAGGCATTGCTCCGTTCCAGCGCCATCAGATCCTGGGAGTTCTCAACCACACAGATGGTTCCCGGCTCACGGCTTCCGGTACAGATGGAGCAGGGGTCATCCTCGGTGATGACAAAGCAGATCGAGCAGGCACGAACCCTGTTGCGCACATCCACAAGGGCTTCCGCCAAGGCAGTCATGTTCTGGGGGGACTTGAGCAGATGAAACGCGAGTCTCAGGGCGGTCCGTTCACCCACACCGGGCAATTTCTTCAATTCCCCAACCAGCCGTGACAATGAGGAGGTTTTAGTTAGCATATTTCCGACCACAAATAAAACAATTTTTTATGCATTATAGCGAGGTTAAAAAATATGCTCCCCAATGCAGGCGGACAAAAAAAGACCGCGTACCCTTGAGGAGCATAAAGGAACAAGCTTCGGTACTTGCAACGATCAAAAAATATGGGCCACCCATGTGTCATCATCTATTAGCCGAACTAAAAATTTTAGTCAAATTAAATAATGACCTGTGACTACAAAACCCGTCAGCAGTGATTGCAAACCCTTCCAATACCAGGCCAAGCTTAGAAAAGCCCTGGAATGCTCATGCCCCCGGTAATTTTGGACATTTCTTCGGACAGCTCAACGTGAACCTTTTTCAGCGCTTCATTAACGGCGGCAATAACCAGATCCTGAAGCATCTCCACGTCATTTGGATCCACCGCTTCTTTTTTTATTGAAAGTGAAATAATTTCATTTTTTCCATTGACCGTGACTGCTACGGCTCCACCACCGGAAGTGGCTTCGGCGGTTTTCAGGGTGGCTTCATCCTGCAGCTTCGCCATCTTTTGCTGAATCATCTGGGCCTGTTTCATAATACTCGCTAAACCTTTTGACATCTGCTCCTCCTGTTTGCATAAGTTTTGTAAAACCAAGTTATATCTACTAGCTCAAGTCGTCATACTTCCCGAATATCAGTAATCGTGCCACCAAATATCCGAAGGGCTTCATTGATCACCGGATGACCGGCCACTTCCTGTTTCAACTCTTCCAGTCGCTGTCCCCGATCACTCTTTTTTTTTTCAACCAGCGATAGAGGAGCTACACCGGTTTCCGGGGCGATAGACTTCACCCGTATATCCGTTTCCTGGCCGGTGAACTCTTTCGCCAAAACTTGAATTTCGGCAAGCGAATCCTTGTCCTGAGCGCTCGTCAAAAAGAAGCTTGCCTCCGGGAAACCGATCTCCATGCAGCCCGGCTCCAACTTCAGAGGGCTGCCATGCTCCAGGACAGATCCGATATCAGGCCGCTTTTCGAGTACAAAAGTTACAAATCGCTCCCAACTTAGATGAGCACTTCCCTTTTGTACAATAGCGGCAGCCGGTTGAGCCGGCAACACCTTGTGTGGTGGCTGCACAGATGGGGTTGGCTCAGGGCGCCGCATCTCTGCTGCACTGACTGCAGGAGGTCGGCTGGCTTCCCAAGGGAGAGAGGGCGTATGCACGGCACCCGTTTCCAGCAGCTTGATCTTTTCCAGCAGCTCGTTAATCGGGATCACCGGTTCCAGGGTGGCCGCCCTGAGAAGCGCCATCTCCAGAATCAGCCGCGAAAAGGTGGCGTGAGCCATCTCGCTGTCGGCCTTAACCAGAAGGGTCAATCGACGCTGGATATCCAGGGCCGAGAAGGGAGCGGCCTGCCTCCTCAATTCATCGAGCTCTGCCTCGGCCAGATCAAGGATATCCTCCGGCTTCTTGACCGATCGGATCACCAGCAGATGACGGAAATGCTCGACCAACTCCTGACAGAACTGGCGCATGTTGTAGCCGACCCCATCGACTTTTTTGACACACTCCAGCACGCCCTGGGAATCGGCGCAAAAGATAGCAGTCGAGGTTTCGGCCAACAGGCGCCGGTCCACGGCACCGATCAGGGTGACCACATCCTCGTCAGTAGCACTGTTACCGCAAAAGGCCAGCACCTGGTCGAAAGCCGTCAGGGAATCGCGCATACTGCCGTCCCCCTTGCGGGCGATCAGGGCCAGGGCCGAATCGCTGATGGAAACACCTTCCTTGCCGGCAATATCCCGGAGGCGGGCAATAATCTTGGCCAGGGTCACACGCTTGAAGTCGAAACGCTGGCAGCGGGACAGGATGGTGATCGGCAGTTTGTGAGGCTCGGTAGTGGCAAAGATGAACTTGACGTGCTCCGGCGGCTCCTCCAGGGTTTTCAGCAGGGCGTTGAAGGCGTTGGTGGAAAGCATGTGGACTTCATCGATGATGATAATCTTGTAGCGGCTGTGGGAGGGTAGATACTTGATGCTGTCGCGCAGTTCACGGACATCTTCCACACCATTATTGGAGGCGCCGTCGATCTCAAAGACGTCGGTGGAGGTGCCTTTGGTGATCTCTATGCACTGGGGGCAGACATTGCAGGGTTCATGGGTGACCCCCTGCTCGCAGTTGAGGGTCTTGGCCAGGATGCGGGCCGTGCTGGTCTTGCCGACCCCGCGGGCACCGGAGAAGAGAAAGGCGTGCGCCACCCTGCCGGAATCGATAGCGTTCTGCAGGGTGCGGCTGACATGCTCCTGGCCGGTCAGTTCGGAAAAGGTCTGGGGACGATATTTCCTGGCCAGGACTTCATAAGGCGTGCCATTGGACAAGAGAGGAAACCTCACAGAGTATCTGTCGCCCCGACGTCCCGTGCGGAAAAAGATTGTGGGGTAAGGGGAACGGACCTTGGAATCGGGATTGGGGAAAGTTATGTTGCGTTCTACGAATTGCTTGCAGGCGCACATGATAGCCGGGTTTACCCGCGGCACACGACGGGGGCCGCTGCCGTTGCTTCCTTCCGGACCTGGCGGAGTTCACAGCCTGCCGTTGCGCGAGGCCCGGCTATCACATCCGCCTGCAAGCCTCTAAAACCAAGAAAAATGGCCAGTGAGTTCATCTAACTGCGAACTCACATACTGATCTAAATGAATCGCTAGACCGCCGAATGTTGCCACTACAAAACACCAAAATTGAATCTGTGATCATTTCATTGAACATTCTATTTAGCATAAAGAGGAGCTGTTGGGCAAGCACAAATACTGAAGGCCAACCACTAAATCTCGCTAAAATATTGCCGCCAAACTGCCCTTCAGATGATTGTCAATGTTAAAAGGCGATCCACAAGTTTTTTGTAGATTTCTGCGTTTTATGGGCCAGTCAAGATTTTCTTCTCCTTCTTGGCAGATTGACATCAGATGAATGGATGAGTTTTGGCGGTTCTTCTTGAACTCCCAATATTTTAACAATCTGCTCAAATCCATCCGAAATCACTTTCACTTTTTTATCTGTAAGCGGCTCCAGTCCTTTCACTAAAAGCCCCTGCGCTACCTCTGGTGAATTTCCAACTAATTCCCGGCCTTGATCAGTAATGACAATATGGACCACACGCCTGTCCTTATCAGATCGTGCACGCTGTACCAATCCCTTCAATTCAAGTCGATCCAAAAGCCCTACCATGGTTGCTGGATGTAAATACATACTGCGGGCTAACTCGGTGACCTTCCTGGGGGATGTACCATCCAGCATTTTAAGCACCCATAATTGAGACGCGGTCAGACCGGTCTCACGTTCGACCCTTCTTGATTGCTCAGCCAACACCTGAAAAACACGTCGAATATCATCGATTATCCCAGCGACCATAACGGCTTTAGATTTTATCAAATTGCCTCCATAAAACGAATTTATAAATACATTATCGCCAACTCATATGTAGTGATAACGATGAGTTATAAATTGCAACATACTGTAAATACAACATTACTTGCAAATTATTGGGATGTCTACAAATTTTTATTGCTGTAAAAATAAAAAGTTGTTATAAAGATTTTAGTTTGTGTTTAATAATATTTTTAACACCAATATTTTGATTTAAATATATATCGTTTCGAAATCAACTGGAGAACCCCGCTATGGCATCAGAAAAAGGTGTTTATACGCTTCTAGCAGTACGGAATGCATTCGAAGTATTGGCGTATTTAGCTGAAAGCCCAAATGACACAACTCTGCAAATGATAACGTCAAAGGTTCCAATGACGAGAAACAAGGCATTTCGTTTGTTGGCAACACTGTGTGATAGCGGGTTGGTTGAGCAGGACAAGCCATCCGGATCTTATCAGCTTGGAATAAATGCGTTTTGTTTTGCCCAAAAACTGGTCAGAAACTCAAATGTTATTACCCTTGCGCATTCTGTAATCGAAAATCTGGCAAAAAAACATGATGAGGCAGTGTACATGGCCGTCATTAAGGGAGACGATGTTTTGTTTCTTGATATGGCTGATTGTGACCAGCAAATAAAAGCTATGCCGCTCATAGGGAAAACCTTCCCATTTTTTACCAATGCTGCCGGAAAAGTCATGAAAGCGCTTGAATCAACAGAATCAATTGAATGGCTGGTGAATAAGAAGAGAAGTAAATCTAAACATATAACCAACCCGGAGCGATTAGTCTCTGAGCTGTTTGAAATTAGATCCAACGGTGGAGTATCTATTGACTCTGGAGGTCTGGGCGAAGGCGTCATCAGCGTTGCCGTAGCAGTAAAGGATTATGCTGGTCATGTCATAGGTGCAATTACCATGATTGGCCCCTCTTTCAGATTACTAAAAGAACGTATAGAAAACGAAATCATTCCCTCGTTGGTTGAGGGGGCTGCTATTGCATCTGAGAAGTTCGGATATATGCCTGCTTAAGGTACAAAATTTATGAAAGGAGAGATGTAAAAATCGAACACTAAAAAAAAGGAGTAATCTCATGGCAGAGAAACAGTATGATTGGGCGGCAATCGCCAAAAATCCGAAATTTGTAGAACTCCATCACAAAAAAACCGCATTTCTTTTTGGCTGGTGGATCTTCTCAACAGCTTATTACTTCCTGCTTCCCATCGGAGCAGCCTATGCACCCGGTCTGTTTAAGATTAAGGTGATCGGCGTCCTCAACTTTGGCTATGTATTCGCCCTTTCCCAGTTTTTTGTATCCTGGGGATTGGCCCTGTACTATGCCCACGTTGCCAACAAGGACTTTGACCGTCTGACCAGGGAACTGATCGACGAACTTCATCTCTAGTAAAGGAGGATACGACATGACATT
>MHXL01000151.1 GCA_001824455.1 Desulfuromonadaceae bacterium GWB2_53_15 | reverse complement strand
CTTGCAGGCGCGAATAATACGAATGGCGATCTCACCACGATTGGCAATAAGTACTTTATGGAACATTAAGCATCTCCCGTTAATTGCGTGCTTTGACACGCCCGGCACCGAATATAATTAAAAGTTCGACGTTCCAAGCATGTTGCATAATGAGGGGCGAGACATTATTAGAGTTTTTCAACAACAAACAGTGGGTCACCAAACTCCGTCGCCTGAGCGTTTTCCTTACAAATTTTGACGATTTTGCAGCGGAACTCGGCTTCTATCTCGTTCATCAGCTTCATGGCCTCAACAATACAGAGTACCTGGCCTTTTTCCACAACCTGTCCTACCTCAACATAGGGAGCTGCATCCGGAGCCGGCGAACGATAGAAGGTTCCTACTATAGGCGAATTAATAGTTTCACCTGTTTCTTCGGTAACGGCAACAACAGCTGTGGCAGTAGATTGAGTTGAGGCTGCTGGGGCGGCCATTGGTTGCGAAGCTGCATAGGCAACGTTAGGAGTCGCAACAGCAACATATTCTGTTTTCTGGCCACGCTTGATGATGATCTTTTCCTCGGAGTTGTCCATCTCAAACTCTGTGATATCCGTTTCAGTAATCATCTTTATCAGTACTTTTAAGTCCTTGACGTCCATCCTTTTCTCCTTTGAATGCAGTCTCGCAGATACTCAGCAGTTATAATACCGGTAATCCACATGTTAGAATAATACTACAATATCATCAGTTCCTTTGAAACCTGCGTCAGCGAATAACATCCATTCGATGTAACTACAACGGTATCTTCTATGCGAACGCCACCAAAACCAGGGATATAGATCCCCGGTTCAATAGTGAAAACCATCCCTTTCTCAACTATAGTCTCACTCCGAGGCGAAACCACAGGTTTTTCATGAATCTCCAAGCCAACTCCGTGCCCTAAACCGTGACCGAAGAAATCACCGTACCCACATTCTCGAATAAACTCTCGAGCTATTGTGTCCAATTCACGACAGGTAATACCAGGTCTAACTGCAGCAATTGCCCTGTCGTGGGCTTCTTTCACAATCCCGTAGATCTCGCGGCATCTATCATTCGGCTGTCCGACCGCCACAGTCACTGTTTCATCCGAGTAATAGCCGTGCCTGACTGCTCCAAAATCGATCGTCACCAGTTCGCCGGAAAGGATCAATTTTTCTGACGCCCGCCCATGTGGCATTGCACCCCGCTCTCCAGATGCAACAATGAAATCGAACGCCCGACCTTCAGCGCCACGCCGGCGCATTTCAAATTCCAGTTCACGGGCAAAATCCAGTTCGCTAACACCAGTTTTTAAAAGAGGGAGCACAGCAAGAAGCGAGTTCGAGGCGAGTGATGCAACCTCCTGAAGTTGATCCAACTCATCACTATCCTTGCAGGATCTGATTTGGTCAACTTCTCCTTCAATTGCAACTAACTCACTATTGCTCAATTTTGCAGACAACAGCCTAAAATCAGCGACAGTTGTACGGGCAGCCTCAAATCCGATTCGCGAGAAGTTCATCTCCTCGATCAAATCAGCTACAGCATCCAGCTTAACTGTAAACTGTCTTATGTCAACACCCTCCACCTCAGCGAAGGCTTGTGTTGTATAGCGCGAATCACACAAAAACCATCCTGCCTCACGAGTGAGCAGCAGCGCACCCTCCGATCCACTGAAACCACATAGATAGCGAATGTTATGCGTGCTCGTGAACAAGATTGCATCAAGTCCATACGAACTGAAAAAGCGCTCCAGCTTGGCGCGCCTGTTTTTTAGCATAAGTGAAACCGTAAATACAAACTGTTTTTTATAATAGTCATTGAATACACCACAAAGGAGCTTTGTTATGCAGGAAGTTCTTATTTAGTAACATTAAATATTGCACGCAATCCCAACAGGTAACTATCGCACCCGAAACCACTTATCTGCCCTACAGCCAACGACGCAGTCAGGCTCTTGTGACGAAATTTTTCCCTGCGATGAATGTTGGATAAATGCACCTCAACAAATGGTAAACCGACAGCGGCCAATGCATCACGGATAGCAACACTGGTATGCGTGTAGGCAGCCGGATTGATGACAAGACCATTGTACTTACCAACTGCCATCTGGATTGCATCGATCAGCTCGCCCTCGGCATTTGACTGTAAAAAATCGACGTCACAGCCAAGCTCATCAGCAAGACGCTTGACAGAACCATTGATCTCATCCAGTGTCAAGGTACCGTAGACTGCTGGTTCGCGCTTGCCGAGAAGATTCAAGTTAGGTCCGTGCAGTACGAGAAAATGCATATTAACCAAGCTCCTCTGCCAAGGCATGCGATTTGAGGCGTAGAAGATAGCGACCCTTGCCAAAATTCCCTTCTTTGGTCATAACCAAAACAGCAAACAGCTCGTCATTCAAAACACGCATAACAACCCGAACCTGACCGGTTGTAATCGAAACTTCCTCCATCGCACCTACTTTGATAACCGCGACAGCACGTTTAATCTCTTTGAGTACTGTAGCGTATTCCACTGTCAGAAGTTGAAGGTCAAATTCAGCTTGAGTTACAACAACTTCGTCGATGGGAATACCATCATAAGCCATAATAATGGCCGCAAGCCCTCCATCCACATTCTCAACGATTTCTCTCAACGTATCTCTTAGCGACATGCTTTCATCCTCCTGACGTTGTCAAGCCAACCCTCAAGAACGGAAACCGCATTATCCGCTTTGCCTTGCGCAGGAGGGAATAAAACCGTAGAAGTATTTTCTTGATACACACTTCCGACAGCTAAATCCTCGCCATATACTGATTCCGGCGGGGTTTCAATCCCAATATTTTCTCTATTCTCTAGCTTGGCAATTCGCGACAGCACATCGAAATTATTCGGATCGTCAGCTAGAATAACACGGTAAATATCCAACGCCTTGTCAATAAATCCCTGCTGGACGTAAAGATTCGCCAGTGTGACTGTGGAAAGGGGGTCATGAGGTTTTGTTACTGAAACAACCGCGGGGGTATCATCCTCGATGAAATCAGCCTCGTCCATTTCAAGTATTTCAGCATCTTCAATGATTTCCTCGGTCTCGTCAATCTCTTCCTCAATGACACTCGACTCACCAAAAACAGCTTCATCTAAATCAATCCTCGCAATATTGTCTTGTGAATCTTTCGAAAGCGAAATTGACGGACTCTGCTCAAGGGCATCCAGTTCAACTTTACATTCCACGTCATCCGGATAAAATTCCAAAACCGTGCTAAAAGCCCTAAAAGCGGCATTATTGTCACCATTCATTGACAGGAGACGTCCCAGCAGCTTTTGTGCTTCCCTGTCATCAGGCAGAGCAGTGGTAACCACTTCCAACGCCTGGCGACTTTCTTCCAGGAGCCCTTTTGCATGGCAGGCCAAGGCTAGCGATCGCTGGCCTGCAGCGTATCCTGGGTACTTGGCAACCCCCTGTCGCGCAATGTAAAGTGCATCATCAACAAGGCCAACCTTTAGATAGACTTCGGACAATCGAGCAAAGATGTACGAATCTGGTGCCTGCGACAGCCGCTCCTCGAAGTCCTTGATATCAGTCCAGAACGATGCGTTATCATGCTGCATGGATCACACCTCCAGCCCGCTTAAGGCAAGCAATTGTTCAGGGAATAACTTTTCCTCAACATAGCTACCGATTCCTTGGTTGCAGATAAAGTTAATAGCGCCGTTACGGCTTTTTTTGTCCTTTGAAATTGCATCCAACAAACTAGTGCGATCAACTACAGGCGGTGTCACTGGAAGTCCGAAACTTTTGATTAGCCCAACGATTCTGCCAGCATCCATCTCAGAGCAGTGTCCTCTTGCCACACAGATACGAACTGCCAATACCATCCCGATCGCAACGGCTTCACCATGTACAAGCTCCCGGTACCCTGCCAATGTTTCAAGGGCATGCCCCAAGGTATGACCATAATTGAGAACCGCACGCAAACCTGATTCCTTCTCGTCAAGTTCCACCACTTGGGCTTTCAATCCACAACAGCGGTGAATCACCTCAACCAGGCACTCACGATTCATGGCAAGAATTGCGTTAATGTTCTGTTCCAAATACTCAAAAAAAGCATGATCAATGGCAACACCATACTTTACAACCTCAGCCAGGCCAGCACGAAACTCACGATCCGGCAAAGTGACAAGCGTATCTACGTCTATAAGCACCAATTGCGGCTGATAGAAGGCACCAATCAGGTTTTTTCCACGCGGATGGTCGATAGCAGTCTTACCACCCACACTACTATCTACCTGAGCTAACAGCGTTGTCGGCACCTGAACAAAGGGGATGCCGCGCAAGTAGGTGGCTGCTGCAAAACCGGCCAAATCCCCGACAACACCACCACCAAGCGCAATTACAAATGAATTGCGACCCAATCCTGCTTCTATCAAACCATCATATACGCTATTCAGTGTTGTTGAGTTCTTGAACTCCTCACCATCCGGCATGGTGACTATGGTGACAACATTACCAGCAGCAATCAAAGACTGCTGAACCACATCGCCATACAAGGCAGCAACTGTGGGGTTAGTAATCACTGCCACGTCACCATTGAGACCAACTGCAGCGCAACGTTGACCAAGTGAAGATAGCACGCCGCTATCGATCAGGATGTCGTAACTGTATTCGCCCAAATTGACAGTCAGTAAACTCACGCCTAAAACTCCTTTAACTCCTTAGAAACGCTACCGACATATCTTCTACGGATTTAGCTTTTGTGTCAATTTTAATATTAATTGCATCACAAATTATTCGAGTAATGGGTTAAAGCAGCCTAAATCACAACTTATTCAAAAATTTCGTATCTGTTCAAGGTACCCCTTATAATTTCTTCTGATTTCCTGGAGCGAGTCTCCGCCAAATTTATCCAGAAAAGCATTGGCAATCTCGATTGCTACCACAGCCTCAGCTACAACTAGCGCAGCTGGTACAGCACAAGTATCAGATCTTTCTACCGTAGCCTCGAATGGCTCGTGGGTCTGCAAATCCACTGATCGCAGTGGTTTGTACAATGTCGGAATTGGTTTCATGGCCGCCCGCACAATGATTGGCTCTCCGTTAGACATGCCTCCCTCAATGCCGCCGGCATTATTTGTTGCGCGGTAATAGGCACTGGCCGCACCCTGACCAAATCGAATAGCATCCCAGAAGATTTCGTCATGCACCTTCGAACCCGGCAGGCGGGCAGCCTCAAAGCCGATTCCGACTTCAACACCCTTGATTGCCTGAATACTCATTAACGCCATACTCAAACGGGCATCCAGCTTGCGATCCCAGTGAACATAACTCCCCAACCCTGGAGGTACGCCTACCACATGCACCTCCACTACCCCACCCAAAGTATCACCACTGGACTGGGCAGTATCGATCATCTGCTTCATCTCCAGTTCTGCGACCGCATCACAACAAAACAACTCAGACTTCGCGGCCATCTGCCATAATTGTTCAAGCGGTAGATCAGGGCGTAGCGCGGCAACGCCACCTACCTCAGTCACATAGCCACCCAATGATATATTAAATGCACTCAAGAGCGACTTGGCAACCGCCCCAACCGCGACTCGCACCGCTGTTTCACG
>MHXL01000150.1:12676-13099 GCA_001824455.1 Desulfuromonadaceae bacterium GWB2_53_15 | reverse complement strand
ATGTATGATCGGCACGGCACTGCCTATAACCAGCGGGGCGAAGGTAATCGCAACCCCGGCCAGCATTCCGGCAATAACCCCGGCCGCATTGGCCCTGCCCCACCATATGCCCAACAGGAAAGCCGGGAAAATGGTATTACCGGCCAAGGCAAAGGCCAGGGCGGCAATCTCGGCGATCATCATGCTGGTAGTCTGCACTGCCAACAACAGCGCCGCTATGGCCAGCAGCAGAAAAAAACCTTTGGCGGCATAGACCTTATCCGTTTCAGATGCGCCGGGCCTAATCAGACGAGGGTAGATGTCATAGGAAAAAGAGGCTGAACCGGTCAGCATCAGCCCGGCAACGGTTGAAAAGGCCGCGCTCATCCCCCCAGCCACTAAAAAACCCGTCACCCATAACGGCAGGCCGCCGTTAAGGGCAGC
>MHXL01000150.1:9119-12594 GCA_001824455.1 Desulfuromonadaceae bacterium GWB2_53_15 | reverse complement strand
ACACCATAGGCCGGGGCAGACCAGTAGATCAGGGCAATGAAGAACAGGCCCCAGACAACACCCCAGCGGGCATCGCGGATGCCGGGCACCATGTAGAAGCGGGAAAGGACGTGCGGCAGGCCGGCGGTCCCGAACATGAGTGAGAAGCACAGCGCAAACCAGGCAAACAGGGACTCACTGGTAAAGGGTTGCGACCAGACAAAGCCGAATTGCTGTTGCAGATCGCTGATGGCCGCTCCGTAGCCGAATTGTGGCAGCAGCCAGAAATAGCCCAGTTTGCGGGTCAGCAACATAAGCGGCAGAATAAAGGTGGTAATCAGCACAAAATATTGCAGTTTTTGGTTGCGGGCGGTTCCCAGGGCACCCGAGACAACCACGAAACTGACGAGCAGTGAGGCGCCGATGATCACCGCCGGAATATAGTCTATGTCGAACAGCCAAGAGACCATCAGGCCAATGCCACGGAACTGGGCTACACTGTAGATGACGGCAATAATGATGGAAATGACGGCCGCCAGAGTGCGAGCCGTCTCAGATTCGTAGCGGAAGCCGACAAAATCAGGGGCGGTATATTTGCCGAAGCGCCTGATCTGGGTGGCCATCAGCACCAGCAGCAGCACGTATCCGCCGGTCCAACCGACCACATAGGCCGTGGCAAAGTAACCTTTAAGGTAGAACATGCCGGCCAGGCCCAGAAAACTGGCGGCGCTCATCCAGTTGCTGGCGATGGCGGCGCCAATGCCGACCCGGCCGGTATAACCACCGGCGAAGCCGTATTCCGAGACCTGGTGTTTTCTGGTACGCAGCCCCGAGATGATGAACAGGGCAAACATACCGGCCACAATGGCGATGGGAAGCAGTTTTACCGTGGACTCACCCATCTATGCCTCCCGATCCGTGCTGGCCGGCACCCTGAAACGCAGAGTGCCGTCCAGATCCCGCGCGGCATGACGATCCATCCAGACATTGAACACTACACATTGAATAATGAACCACAGCGGCAGAAACTGCCCGGTCAGCCAGAAAGGAACTCGCAGGTTGAAGAAGGTCCATTGCGACAGTGGGGCGCCCTGTTGGGTGTGTTCAAGAAAAAAAACCACCGCCTGGGAACCGACAATGCCCAGCAGCCACCCTGTCAGCACCATCATAATCACCTTGGTTTCCTGCTTCATGGACTTGCCGCGTGGCCTGAATATATTTATACTCCCGCGATCATATTCCCGCATAACCGTTTCCCCCATCAGACTACGATAAAAACCCTATTCGTCAGCATCTCCGGTAATGAACAAAATAGATGCGCTTCCCTTCTCCCATGAATTTTAGCATATACTTGGACAACGGATAACCCTCCAGCTCATGCCGGTAATGGTCTGGCGCAAGCACATTTATGAACGTATCCACCTGCGGCATCAGGTCCGCCACGTCCAAGCCGTAATCGTCGAAGTCGGTGGCAAAGTAGAAATCCGCTCCCGGCCGCATGAACCCGCCAAGAAAATTTACAAAATCAGTATTTACCAGCCTGCGTTTGCGGTGGCGCTGTTTGGGCCATGGATCGGGGCAGTTGATGATCACCGCCCGCAACGATTCCGGCGGAATGCACCGTTCAAGGAAGGCGCGAGCTTCGTCACGCACCACCCGCACATTGTCCAGGCCGGCCTTATCGATACGCTTGCAGGTCTTCAGACATCCCTTATTATAGTAGTCGATGGCAATAAAATTCCAGTCCGGATGCAGCACCGCCATCTGAGCAACAAAATCGCCCATGCCGCTGCCGATCTCCAATGCCACAGGATTTTGGTTGCCAAAAATCTGCGACCAGTCAGGCAAGGTTGTCAGCAGTTCAGGCTCAATAAAACGGGGAGAAGTTATAGGGATCAGGTTCACGACTTTCGCCTCAGTACTTGTAATCGTGGCAAAATACCACAAGTCACGACGACAATCACCGCTTTTTCGACTGACTACTAAAATTACGCCGTCTCCGCTAACACCAGATTTTTTGTCCGATTGATACAGACTGCATTCGACGTACTCGATTTGTTTCGGTATAATTAAAAAACAACTTCACCTCCACATCTACTGCAATAGAAATCTCTGTATTAGCTAGCTGACGATAGGAGAAGGCCATGCCTGAGAAAAAACTGGGAGAATTGCTCATTAGCAGCAAACTTGTCACCGAGGAGCAATTTCAGCAGGCGCTGGAGATGCAAGCCCTGACCCCGGCCCTACCCATCGGCCAACTGCTCTGCCAACTCAACCATATCACGAAAAAGGATCTTGACTACGTCCTCGATTTTAATAACAAACGCCGCAAACTGGGTGAAATACTCATCTCCCAGAATCTGATCAACAAGGATCGACTCGAAAGCGCCCTCACCATCAGCCGCGATGAAAAAATTCCCCTTGGCCGGGCCCTGATCAAACAGCACCTGATTGAGGAAGAGCATCTGGCCCTTGCCATTGCATCCCAACACGACCTGAAATTCCTCAACCTGTCCAGTGTCAGGCTCGACATGGAACTGGCCGGACTCATCAACGCCACCTATGCCCAGCGTCACCGCCTTGTTCCCGTTAAACGCGACACAATGGGTTTGGTTATTGCCATGGCCTATCCTCTGCGGCGGGATGAGTTGCTGCAACTGGAAAGTTGCTGTCAGGCGACGATCATCCCGGTTATTGCCAAGGAAACTGACATCATCTCCGCACAGCAAAGACTATTCAAGATTGCCGGAACCTTCAGCAAAGAAGAGCTCCATTTCGAGCTCTCCGAAGACCAGATGCGCGACAGCGTAAAATCCAAGTACGTTACCGACTTCATCAGCGCCGATGTAGACTATCTGACGAAACGGATCATCACGACCGGCATCAAGGAATGTGCCAGCGATATCCACCTGGAATCCACCGAGCACGGCATGACGATTCGGTATCGTATCGACGGTGTTCTCCAAAGATTGGACATGGGAAACGACATGGCTCAAATTGGTGCCAATGCCCGCCAGATTGTCTCAAAGATCAAGATCCTCTGCGACATGGACATCGCCGAACGACGGCGCCCCCAGGACAGCAACTTTAAAATGAAGGTATCCAAAGCAGGCTCGGTTCGCAGTGTAGATTTCCGCGTCTCCACCGTGCCGACCCCCTTTGGCGAAAATCTGGCAATCCGTATCCTGGATAGGCATAGTGAAGGCATTACACTTGAAAAACTCGGGTATTCGCCGGAACATATCGAGGCCCTTTACAAAGCACTTGAAAAACCGACCGGCATCTTCCTGCTTACCGGCCCCACGGGTTCGGGAAAATCGTCTACCTTGTATGCCGTCCTCTCCAGGATCAACACCCCCGGAGTAAAAACCCTTACTGTCGAGGATCCCATAGAATATGGCATTGACGGCATTACCCAGACCGAGGTCAACGAAGTCATCGGAAACACCTTTGCAAAGCTGCTGCGTGCTTTTCTGCGACAGGATCCCGACAACAT
>MHXL01000150.1:6330-9084 GCA_001824455.1 Desulfuromonadaceae bacterium GWB2_53_15 | reverse complement strand
GCATCGCCATGCGAGCCGCACTCACCGGCCACACGGTCCTTTCCACGCTCCACACCAACGATTCCACCAGCGCTGTTACACGTTTGATCGATATGGGAGTCGAGCCCAGTCTGATCGCCACCACACTGCGCTGCATCCTGGCTCAGCGTCTTGTCAGAGCCGTCTGCAGCCAGTGCAAAACGGCTTTCCTTCCTTCGAGAACTTTACTGAGCGATTTTGGCATCCCCCCTGACACAAAGATAACCTTCCATCAGGGAAAGGGGTGTCGCCACTGCAACTTCAGCGGATTCAGCGGACGTTTGCCCATCGTTGAACTTTGGCTTCCTTCCCGCGAGGAACTTCTCTTTATCAACAGGAAGCCAGACAGTCACAGCCTGCGCAAACAAGTCTTCAATCGCACAGAACGGCTAACGATGATCGAAGACGGTTATCGCCGCGTTGTGGCGGGAGAAACAACCCTGGAGGAATTGCTGCGAGTCGTGCCCTACGAGCAGATCGAGGCAGGGCGGGACAAGATCGGTAAGTACTTTTAACCTTAACATTATTGAGCAGCCATGGTATTAAAGTAAGATTTTCGGTAACGGGAGAGGCAATGGAAATATTTGGCGGATTTATGGTTATGATGAGTATCCTCAGCTTCTTTATGGCCGTGGTATGGCTCGTTATGCCGTTTGTGGTATTTACCATCAAAGGGAAACTGGACAGGACGTTGGACGTTCTGGGATCGATTGAAAAGCGTCTGGCCGAAATGGAATCGAAATTGGAAAATCTGCAGACAAAACAGCCGCCTCACGAAGCAACGGCGGGTGATAAAGTCACCATCCCTTCAGAACACGATGAAGACCGGCAGAACACATCATTACCACTTGTCTGAAAAGCAATTTCTGTTACTATACGGGATGAATTTAATCTGATGGAGGTCGCTATAAATGTTGTTGCAGGGCAAGAAAGCACTGATTTTCGGTATCGCCAATGAAAAAAGCATTGCCTGGGCCATTGCCAGGGCCTTTCATGGACAAGGCGCGGAACTGGCCATCACTTATGCCGGTGAAGCACTTGAAAAACGGGTGCGCCCCTTGGCAGAATCACTGAACTCCAAGGCGATTCTACCCTGTAATGTCACCAGTGATGATGATATCAAAGGAGTCTTCAGTGAACTGGGCAAAGTCTGGGATGGTGTGGACATCATCATCCACTCGATAGCCTTCGCCAACAAGGATGAGCTCAAAGGCACCATCATCAATACCTCGCGCGAAGGCTTTGCCAATGCCATGGACATCAGCGTTTACTCCTTCCTCGGCATCATGAAGGAAGCCATGCCCATGCTGCAGGGACGCAATGCAGCGGCGCTGACGCTCAGCTACTACGGTGCGGTCAAAGTGTTCCCCAGCTATAATGTCATGGGCGTTGCCAAGGCTGCCCTGGAAGCATCCGTGCGCTACCTGGCCGAAGCAGCCGGCCCCGAAGGGGTGAGAGTCAACGCTATCTCGGCCGGACCCATCCGCACCCTGGCCGCCTCGGGGGTGAACGGTTTTACCCAGATCCTCAACCACGTAGAGGAAAAGGCCCCTTTGCGCCGTAACGTCACCCAGGAAGATGTCGCCCGTGCAGCGGTCTATCTGTGCAGCGACATGGCCAGCGGCGTCAGCGGAGAAATACATTATGTGGATGGCGGCTACAACGTAATCGGCATCTAGTATATAGTTTTTTCAGACTTAATTTCATGAACATGCTTATCCTGTTTATCAGGTTAGCCTCGGAGTCCTCCCATCAAAGAACCGTTCGGCAATCTCGCAGGCTTAAAATCAAGCCAGATCCAGGCTCTGGAACGCTTATACCGTCGACGCGTGCCGGTGGATGAGTTCTGCACCCAGGAACTGGCTGCCCGCCTCGTCGAAGTATCGGCCGACATCCGCCGCCAGGTTGGAATCCTCGTTAACCGTTCGGGCATGGTAGAATACGTTATCGTCGGCGATGAAAGGGGACTTGTCATCCCCGACCTGCGCGACTACCCGCTTGGAAAACGCCCCCTGCGCGGCCTGCGCCTGATCCACACCCACCTGAGGAACGAAGCGCTCACCGAGGACGACATCACCGACCTGTCGCTTCTGCGGCTCGATCTACTGGCTGCCCTGCTGTTCACACCCGGCAGGAATCAGATATTTGTCCAACTGGCCTGGCTATCACCTTCCCAGCATGGGTCGTCTGCTATCACCGACCCAATCACACCGCTGGAACGCATCGACCTCGATTTTTCCCATTTCATCGCCGAACTGGAGGCCGACCTCGAACGTTCCTCGCGCGGCAGCGCTAAAACCAGCGAAGCCCTGGAACGGGCCATCCTGATCTCCGCCACCAACGAAGGAACCCGTCAAGAGGCAGAGGATTCCATCGCCGAGTTGCGTGAACTTGCCCGCACTGCCAGGATCGAGGCGCTGGACGCATTCATCCAGCGTCCACGCCGCATGAATCCACGCTTCCTGATGGGCGAGGGCAAGATGCGGGATGTGGTCATCCGGGCGCTGCAGCACGGCGCCACCATGCTGATCTTCGATCAAGAGCTGACCCCGGCCCAGATCCGTTCCATCTCGGCCATGACCGAGTTAAAGGTCATCGACCGCAGTCAGTTGATCCTGGACATCTTTGCCCGCCGGGCCAAGAGCCTGGACGGCAAGGTTCAGGTAGAGCTGGCTCAGCTCAAGTACCTGTTGCCTCGCCTCACTGGCAGGGGCGTGCAGATGTCGCGCCTGATGG
>MHXL01000150.1:0-6319 GCA_001824455.1 Desulfuromonadaceae bacterium GWB2_53_15 | reverse complement strand
GGGCGCGGACCGGGCGAGACCAAACTGGAGACCGACCGCCGCCGCATCCGTGACCGCATTGCCAGCCTGGAACGGGAGCTTAAGGAGCTTTCCCGCGGCAGGGCACAACGCCGGCAGCGCCGGGTCAAGGCCGGTGTGCCGATTATCTCGATCGTCGGCTATACCAATGCCGGCAAGTCGACCCTGCTGAACGCCCTGACCAGCAGTGATGTCTTCACCGAGGACCTGCTCTTTGCCACCTTGGACACCTCCACACGCCGGCTGCGTTTCCCTCGCGAACGGGAGGTGATCATTACCGATACTGTCGGCTTCATCCGCTCCCTGCCCAAATCCCTGATGGGCGCTTTCAAGGCAACGCTTGAGGAACTGCAGGATGCCGATCTGCTGCTGCACGTGGTGGATGCCTCCACCCCCCGTTTTGAGGCCCAGATTGCCCAGGTGGAGCGCATTCTGGAGGAATTGGGCTTGGGAGACAAGCCGCAGTTGCTGGTCTTCAACAAGGCTGACCTGTTGCCGGACATGAAAAAGAGCGACACCGTGGCCTTCCTCCGTGTACGCCAGATCGCCCGCACCCAAAATGGACTGACTGTTTCGGCACGTGACCGCAAGAGTCTGGCCCCGCTGATCAGCGAGTTGCAGCGCCGCTTCTGGCAGGAGGAGGAAGCAGCTACCGGCGAGGTTCCATAATTTGATGGGAATGGATTAGATGCGAAAAGAAAGGCTGCCGTGGCAGCCTTTCTTCGTGGAAGTTGGCAATAGCAGGACTACGTGCTGCCCAGTTTTCTTTCAAGCCTTTCAATGACTTCAGCCAGCGTACCCTCGATATCGTCACCGTAGATGGTAAAATATAAGTACTGGCCGGAGTGGTGGGACCAGTCGAGGTTCTCAACTGGTAGCGGCTCCAGCAATGACTCTATCTTTTCATAGGAAATAAAGGGGTCGCCATCAGGCCACTTCCGGTCGAGCTTTGCTTGCTGGGTATCGGTCAAGGGTATCCTGAATGTTATGGATGAAACCTCTGCCTTCATGACGGTTCCCTTTGTGCCCAGCAAGACACAGACATAAGCCCGTGCTGTTTCGGCGTCTTGAAATCAAAGTTTGCAAACTGGTATCGGCTGCTTTTTACTACAAAATATCGCTGGCGGTGAATATAATATAAGCATGACAAACTCTAGCGTAAAGTCAAAATTAGTAGCAATCATAGCCTGCATCCTGCTGGCGGAAAGCAGCCTTTCCTATGCCGGCGAAGACAATAATCGTATTTCCCTGGACTATGGCCGCCTGACCCCGGCCCCAGCAGATCCCAAAGCACCTGAGCCAGGCGGTGTGACGGCAAAATACGGTTTCAGCATTGCAAAGGATTTCAAACCCTATGTAGGCACTGGTCTGGCGTATAGTATTCAACCGCAAGACAAACCAGGCGATCCGAGAAAAATCAGGGCGGGTGTGGCTGGCCAGGCCGGATTCAGCTACCTGCTGGGCGGCAATTCGTCATTAAATATCGACTACAAATATTTCAACATAGCCCCGGACGCAACGCGGGGCGACAGCAAAAGCGCGCCCCAATCCATAGGTGTGGGGATTGAAATCAAATTTTAAGCGGATAACGTTGTGGGTATATGTCAATGCGCGGGTTGAAAAAAATCCACTAGGCCTTTTTTTGATTGCGCCACAGTTTGAATACGCTGAACAATATTAGCAGCAAAAGGATCGGCACAAAGAAAGCAACTAATGCAATTGCGGCAAATTCACTGATTAACCGTGCCGCCGGGTCACCGGGAATACTCGTTCGCGGGTCCGATGTAAGATAATAAATCATGGCAGCATCGCCAGGCTTCAAGGAACTGCAGGGCTGATTACCGTAACCGTCTCCCCCACTGCCGACAAAACTTTTCTCCCCAACATCGAAACGATACGAAAATGTCATGCTGTTTGAGCAGGTAGTTGTCGTGACAATCGCATTGGTTGCTGTGCCGTTGGTCATCAGCTTCACGTACGTCAACCATTTTATGCTCCCAAAGAGCGTGAAAACCAGGACCACGGAAATAATATAATAGGATATGAAATAAATCCGACGCGAGATTGTGTTTATCATTATTACCTTCTTTGTATTTAATTACTAAATCCGGGAATTTCTATCCAGGGGGATCTTGAAAGGGGCCTGAAATTACAGAATCGGCCAGATATCATCCTGGTTCAGGTTTAAATTGGTTCCAAAACCAGATTCGGAGGCCAAGACATTGACAACAGCGACAACGAGTACGATTACGGAGAAAACAAACACCCAGTACCAGACTCCGATCCGGCCCTTTTCCTCCCTGGTAATCTCGATGTAATCCTTAATTGAATATGAGGTATAAAAACAGAAAAAACTCTCATATTTGTTCTTCTGCTTCAGGTAGGCGCAGGAAACCATCTCAATCTGTGAGTACGTCATCAGCAACAACACGATAAGTTCCAAGAAATCCCAACGCATGACAGTTCCTCTGCCTTCGAATGACTTGAAAAACAGCTTGAGAGTGCATAGCCTAGCCTCTGTTTGGTCGCGTGGCCGTTTTTATATCACGCCACCGCAAAAAATACACCATTGAAACCACTGCCATCCGGCGACAAGAACGGCCATAGGCAACCTGTATGTAGAGCAATAAGCACGCTTAACAAATAATTACCACATAACAGGCAGTTACTGGTCGCATACTCACTCCATCCCTCATTCATTGACAATCGCTACCCCTTCCCTGTATAGTCTAAAAAATCAAACTCTTCCCGGATTGCCATGCAGGACCTCAAACATCTAACCAGAAAAAAACGCTTTTCCGGATTCGGTTTCTCCAGTTCCAGCAACAGAAGACTGATGACTGTAAGAGGAAACGACTCGCGCAGGTTTAGCCTCCCCACCGGCAAACGCCGTGAGCAGCTCAAACATCTACTTTTGTTTTTGGCTATTGTCCTGGGACTGACACCGGTTTGTCTGGTCGTTTTCCAGAAGGCGCCTCACGCTGCCAAGGCGATGGCAGAGGTGCTCCGGTCACAGCTGAATTCGCCTCCAGCACTGGTCGAGGCTGCTAAACTACCTCCCGCCAGCAGCTTTCAGGCAGCCTGCCAACTGCTGGATTCAGCCACTGCGACAGGGGAAGATCTCACCGCGCAGACAGCCGCAGGAGAGACCATCCTTTACACCATCCGGGGCGATCTGCAAAAACGCGTTCATGACTTTATGGCTGCTAACCAGGTACCCTATGGCGTGTTTGTGGCCATTGAGCCGAGCAGCGGCCGCGTCCTGGCCATGACCGCCCACTCCTCCGTTGACCCTCAGTGGGCTCAAGGCGCCTTCTTCGACCTCTACCCGATGGCATCGCTCTTTAAGATTGTGACCGCATCCGCTGCCCTGGAAAACAACAAAATAACCCCGGAGACAGTTATAGAATTCCGCGGGAATTCCTATTCGGAAAACCCGCGCTATTGGGAGGCCAGCCCCAGGGGAAAGAACAACCGAATGGATGTGACCTATGCCATGGGTAAATCCATCAATCCGGTCTACGGGCGGGTGGCCGCCGACATCGCCGGCAAGGCCTCCGTGCTGGAGTCGATCCACAAATTCGGTTTCAATCAGGCTTTGCTGCCGGGTACACCTGCCAAACAGAGCAAAGCCGCCGAACCTCAGAGCACCCACGAACTGATGCTGATGGGGGCCGGGCTCGACCATGAAGTCAAGATTTCGCCGCTGCACGCCGCCTTGATAATGGCCGCCATTGCCAATGGCGGCCGGATGATGTCACCTGGACTAACCGAAAAGGTGACCGATGCCAGAGGTAGCGACAAAACGATCCATGCCACCCGGGAGATTCGCCAGCTGGTTTCACCGGAAACAGCCTCATCCCTGACGCGAATGCTCTGCAGTACCGTCACCAGCGGGACTTCCCGCAAGGCATTCCACGACCGGCAGGGCCGTCCGCGCCTGGATGTGGAAATCGCCGCCAAAACCGGGTCGATCAACGGGACCGATCCTAGGGGGCACTATTCATGGTTTGCCGCCTTTGCGCCTGCCCGCAATCCGCGCATCGCACTGGTAGCACTGGTTATCAATCAGGACAAATGGAAGATCAAATCATCGCAGGTGGGCGAACAGGCTCTACAGGAGTTTTTTGGGAAGTAGGCGAAACTCGTATTCGCCCTGTTTATGGCCGATCACAAAGATTTGCCCTACAATGGTTTTGTAGGTGTATAGTTCTTCAACAGCAGCTCCCCGTTCACCATCTCGCCATAGGTGAACTGCTCCATCCAGTCCCCCAGGGAGAGGATGGTAAAGGGTGAGCCGTCCAGCTCCTCGCGAAAGGGCAGATGAAAGTGGCCGGTAACCAAACCACGGCAGCCCTGTTCCCGGGCAGACTGAGCAAAGCAGCGGATGATCTGGCGATAATCCCAGCGTGCGATCTTGGCCTGGTAACCGGCACGGCTGGCATGTTGGAGACGTTCCTTGATCAGCACTGCCAGTGATGGCGGGAAATGGGCAACCGCACTGGCAACGAGGCGGTTGTGCAACAATCGTCGCAAAAGACGATAGCCGTGGTCGGACCGGTTGATCTGGTCGCCGTGACATAAAAAAAGCTGCCGGCCCTGCACCGTCATGATGGCGGGTCCTGCATGAATCTCGGCCTTCAGGCGATCGCTAAAGATGGAGCCCAGATGAAAATCATGGTTACCTTCAAAATACACCAGGCGGCAACCGCTGCGTTTCAACGCCAGTAACGCTTCCAGCACGGCATCGTACTGACGGAATGGCTGCGATGGAAAACCAAGCCAAAAATCGAACAGGTCACCCATTATAAAAAGGGTCTCGGCGTTCCCTTCCAACTCGCGGAGGAAGCGTAGCAACAAACGGTAATTGAGGTCAGCCGGAGCAGCCAGGTGGGCATCGGCAATAAAGATCGTACGCATTGCGGGATTGTGCTGCCACTCCCGGCAGAAGTCAACAGGAGAATAGAGGAAAGAATGGCACTTGAGCATAATGTAAAAATAGTCTGGGACGAGTTACTGGATGCTTTCTCCAGCGGCCAGAGCGACCGGGTGTACTTTCTTGACCGTCAGACCGGTGAGATTTTCTTTGTTCCTTCAACACTTGAAGACGAAGAGTTTTGGCGTCAGATTGAGACCAATCAGGAGCGTTTCCTTGAAATTCCACGTTTTGACCACAGCGTTGAACGCCAGGTCATGTCCGGTTTCATTGACGCCATTGAGGATGTGGAACTCAAGCGCCTGCTGGATGGATCGTTGACCGGCCATAAACCCTACGGCAAAATCAACGACATCCTTTCATTCTTCCCTGAGGAACAGGAACGACTTCTGGAGATCAAAGACGATTTCCTCGCCAGCCGGGTCAAATTCTGGCTCGAAGAGAACAATCTGTTTACCGTGGAGTCGACCTCCATGTTCTCACCAAACGTCTAAATCCAATTTCAAATCAGGATGAGCTGTGCAGATAGCGCATTGATTTGGAATTGGAGCATTCAGGTTGCATGAGGAGGGCGCTTTGGAACATAGACACCATGGCACCGCTGGCCAGAGTGATCACGGCCGATTGATTGCTGCCATCTTGCTGCTCGGGCTGCTGGCAGCAGCCGGTTATGCCCTGCAGCATACCATCTCCTGCTTCCTGCTTTCCTGGGTTATAGCCTATCTGCTGGACCCGCTGGCGGTTCGGGCCGAGAGACGCGGCATGAAGCGGATCTACGCCCTGGGCCTGCTGTACATCATCCTAGGTTTTCTGACCATATTTTTCCTGACCTTCATGGTACCAAAGCTAACCATGAGCTGGAACGCCTTCATTCGCGACCTGCCGCTGTACATCCAGAAGATCCAGCAGATTGCCATGGAGTGGAAGACCCGGCTTCCCGATCGCTACGGCACGGAGGAGATCCAGTGGCTGCTGGACAAGGTCTCGGCCAACATCGACACCGCTGTCGAAAAGGGCGGCATGATGGCCTATGGCTTCGGCACGCAGATCTTTTTCAACATCTTCAACATCCTGCTTTCCCCGATCCTGGTCTTCTTCATGCTGTACTACAAACAGACGGTCGTCGAGACCCTCGCCTCATGGATCCCCGAGAAAAGGAAGGAGATCATCCTCGGCATCGGTCGTGAAGTCAACAGCAGTATCGGCGGCTTCCTGCGCGGCCAGGTATTTGTTTCCATCATCGTGGGTGCAATGGCGTCCCTGGCTCTCTTTTTCATGAGCATTCCCCACCCGATCTTCTGCGGCATCTTCGCCGGCATCGCCTCGATACTGCCCTTCATTGGTGTATTAATCGCCATCCTGCCT
>MHXL01000149.1:4577-5414 GCA_001824455.1 Desulfuromonadaceae bacterium GWB2_53_15 | reverse complement strand
GAAGGTCTCGCCATTGACGGCAATACCACGCTGATAACGCATGTTATCTTCGCGGGGCGCCCGGCCGGAATAGTCCCAGCCGACAAAATACCCCCGGTGACAACTCTGACAGGCACCAACGGATGGCTTGCTGATAGCGTGTCCGTTACCATGGCAATCCAGGCACCCCTGAACGTGGCAAGAATCACAGTTTTTTCCAAAAAAATCGCTGTCCATCTTGGCATAGCTGCGCTGCACAAAGTTGCGTTCGCCCGTGCGGGCAACCATGGCGTGGTCGAAGATCCGCTCATGTCCCTTGTGGCACGTTACGCAGCCAACAGCACGGTTCTCGATTGCCGTCGGGTTGCCCACCGTGCTGCTCTCGTTCAGATGACAGGCAAGACAGGCCAGCGTAGCATGGGCACCCTGCTGTACAACCTGGTGGCAGTCAGTGCAGTTCTCGCTGGTTACAGCATACGCCGAACGCGGCATAAAAACCTGCAGCCAGACGGTTATATCAGAAACGAGGATTTTTTCGGCCTGGCAAGGCTGTCGAGGCAGTGCGCGGAGACGTAGCAGCGCTACGTCGCACAAGGGCTGCCGAAGACTTACGCAGCCAGGGCGGAAAAAGACCGTTTCCGGCTCTACGAGCCAGCAGAGGGCGATGAAGAGCATTATGCAGCGCACGTCAATCAAGTCCTTTCCGGTAGATCCGGTCGTTTTTCTGCCATGTCAGACATCAGCAAAGATGGCAGATCAAAAAAAATAGGGCAACCACATGGCTGACCCTGCTTCATATGTCAAGCATACCGGCAGCTAAAACAGGACAGATGTTTCCCTGCCTCTTCCATCAGCCCT
>MHXL01000149.1:0-4530 GCA_001824455.1 Desulfuromonadaceae bacterium GWB2_53_15 | reverse complement strand
GCCAATCGCCCGGCGGCCTCGGCAGTCATCTGAGAGCTGCCGGCGGTTTCCTGCACTACCTCGGTAATGCGCTGCATATTGTTGCTAATCTCGTCTGTGGTGGCAGTCTGCTCTTCTGCGGCGGTGGCGATCTGGTTGATCTGGCCGGTTACTTCGTTCACCTGGGCCAGGATTTCCCCCAGCGCCCGGCCGGAACTGGCGGCATCCGCAGTACCTCGCCCCACTTCCTGGACACCCTCTTCCATGGCAGCAACCGCGTTACGGGTTTCGGCTTGAATGGCCTTGATCATTTCGCCGATTTCACGGGTAGCGCGCGTGGTGCGCTCGGCCAGAGCCCGTACCTCATCGGCAACCACGGCAAAGCCACGCCCCTGCTCGCCTGCCCGGGCCGCTTCGATGGCGGCATTAAGTGCCAACAGATTGGTCTGGTCGGCAATATCCTCGATTGTACCGATGATCGTACCGATCTGATTAGAGCGTGCCCCCAGGCTCTCAACCGTACGGGCGCTGTCCTGAACCTTGTCGGCAATGCGGGCCATACCTTCCACTGTTTGCTGGACGACAGCCGCTCCGCTGGTAGCGGCAGCACTGGCCCGGTTGACACTCTCGACAGCCATGCTGCAGTTGCTGGCAATATCATTGGAGGTGGCGGCCATCTCCTCTCCGGCGGTTGCCACACTGGCTGCCTGGGAAGCAACATGCGCGGATCCGGTGGCGATCTGCTCGGCATTGGCACGCAGTTCGGCGGCAGCCATAGTAAGGGAGTCAGAACAACTGCTGACCCGCTCCATGGCCGACTGGAGCGTATCGGCAATCTGGTTGAAGCTCCCGCCGATCACACCCAGTTCGTCCTGGGAGGTAATAATGGCCCGCACAGCAATATTACCCTTGGCCAGCTGGGTAGCTGTTTCCTGCAGGCTGGCGGACGAACGGCCGATCGATCCGGCGATCACCAGGCCGGTTGTCAGGCCAATAGCCAGAGCCAGCACAATGGCCGCTATGATCAGGTTGCGAAACAGCAAGTACTGTCTCTGGCTGGCGGCATGAGCCGTCTTGGCCAGATCGACCTCGTTTTGCATCAGTACTTCCATGGACCTGTTGGCCTTCTGGATGGTCGGGTTGATTACATCAAAGGTGATGCGGTAGCCTTCGCGATAATCCTCTGCAAGAGCGGCACTGATAGCCGGCTCCAGACCCTCCTGGACATACTTCAAGCGATCCTTGCTGAAGGTATCAGCCAGTTCCCGGGATTTTACATCCTTCACTTCGGCAGTATACTCTTTCCAGAGTTGATCGATCTCTGTAATATACTTCCTGGCCAGGTCGGTATGTGTGCTGGTGGGATGTTCATGAAGGCTGCTGAATTCGTTTTTGGGATCATGCTGAAGCGCCAGCAGCATCTGGATACGATTGGCGCGCATCAAGCCGTCAATCTTGGTCAGAAGCGCAGAGTTCTTCATATTGACCTGGAAAACTCCCTCAAGCGCCGTGTTGCTCTGGCGAAAGCCGTACAAACCAGTGACGCCGACAGCCACCATCAGCACCAGTAGGACGACCGTCATTCCAAGCAGTTTGGATTTGATGTTGAGATTCATACACGGAGCCTCCAAGCAAATATTTATGCGGATTAGAGTAGCACAGTTTTAATCTTTTTATAATAAGAAGTTGCCAATAAAAAAGGACATGCCGTATGCCGGCATGTCCTCTCTGGTAGAACAACGGCTCTCTGCTCTTAGCAGCCGGAAACTTCCTTCTTTCCTTTGGCAGCAGGCTTGGCTTTTTCGTCCTTTTTGACTTTCTTCTTGTCTTTCTTTGCATCCTTCTTGACGTCCTTCTTCTCTGCCTTCTCGGCAGCAGGCGCTGCTGCTTCTGCAGGTTTTGCTTCTTCCTTTTTCATATGATGATCTGCCATAGCTACGGAAGCGAACGAAACAGCAGTCAGTGCGGCAACCAGCAGGGACATAATTTTCTTCATGTTGATTCTCCTTTTTTTGTGGTTTTCCGGCGAACCGGATAAAACATTACATGAAATTATCTACATATTGATCTAAAATGTCCAGCTTTGATTGTTTATATTATGTAATAAACCATCGGCTTGGTTCCCAGCTCTTCCTTGTATCTAATTACATTCGGTTTTGAGATCAGCTTGGTGATCAGCGCCTTGGGATCATTGATATCGCCAAAAAAGGTGGCATTCCCCAGGCAGGTTGTTGTGCAGCGGGTCAACTCACCCTTTTCCACACGGTGAATACAGAAATGGCATTTGCGGGCGTTGCCGATTGGTGAATGCCAGTGGCTCTTGCGTTTGAAATTTCCGCCGTACTCGCCGGAATTCTCCACTTCATAGGTTTTGTCGTGGAAGTCACCGGTAAAGTAATGGCCGGAATCGGCCGAACGAGCACCGTATGGGCAGGCCACAATGCAGTAACGGCAGCCGATGCACTTTTTGTAGTCGATGACGACCAGGCCGTCATCGCGCTTGTATGTTGCAGTAACCGGGCAAACCGGTGTGCAGGTCGGCGAATCACAATGAAAACATGGGCGCGGCAGAAAACGCATGCCGGTGTTGGGGTACTCTCCGATTTCGTCTTCCTTGACAGGGCGATAATGAATCTCGGGCGGCGTCAGGTTTTCGGACATACAGCCGGTGGTGCAGGCGTGACAACCGATACATTTCTTGAGATCGATCGCCATCGCCCAACGACGATCCTTGCGAGGTTTTTTCAGGGCGCGCTGCAGATCTTCATGCATGATTTCCATAATATCTTTATCTTCAATCTGTTCCATGGTCAGTGGTCCTCCTTGATGTTACGGGCTTCAAAAACGCCTGAGCGTTCAAAAATAATGTACAGCACCATCACTAGCGAGGCAGAGGCAACAACAACGAGATTCTCGTAGATAGATGGTGTGTAGTGTACAACCTCAGGCATATCGTAGACCCTGAAGACTGGAATTTTGAACGCGCCGACAACCAGATCGTTACGGGCTTTGAGCTGGGTTCCCATGATGAACAGACCGACAAAAATGAGCCAGTTGGCGCTTTTGCCCAATTTGAGCAGGATGTAGGGAATAATGATGACGACCACAATCCCGAACAGCACGCTGTTGATCAGCGTCAGCGAGAACACTTCGGAACCCTCCAGGTGCGCGGAAAGGCCGATCATCATGCGCCAGAAGGTGATCAGCAACGCCAGTCCCAATCCAACTTTGAGCAGAGTTACAAAGGGATGAAGATAGTAGTTCTCATCCAGTTTTTTCTGCTTTACCGTCATGGCGGCGATGATCGTTGTCAGCGAACAGCCGGTCAGGAAGGCGATAAACAGGAAGTAGATCGGCATCAGCGCGCTGTAATAATAAACTCGCGAGCTGACCGATCCAAGCAGACTTCCCAAGGTACTGTGGGTAAAGACTGCTATAAAGAACGCCCCCCACATGACCTTGTTGGAATGCCTGTTGGTCTGGATATTTACGTATTCCCAAGTGATGATGATCAGGTAGCAGGTATACCAGATGCCCATCCAGAACATGGGAGACTTGGGGTTTGGCGACAGCAGGAAATAGTACATCCGCTCGATATGCCCCATTTCGGTTGTCAAGGAGAAGAAGGCCGCCAAGGCCGTAATGATACCGACGAAAATAATCCGTGATGCAAACGGCCTATACTGTTTCTCGAAGAATACGTGGCCGAAGAAATTAACAAAGGTGCAGCCGGTGCTGAGCAGTGCAAAATAAACATAGGTGGATATCTGCAATCCCCAGGGTACGAGGCTGGAGGTGTTTATGGTGTGGGCATGCCCTTTGATGAAGATGGCGGCGATGGCATATAAGCCGACCGCCAGGCCAAATAATGATGCATAAAGAGTCAGACCTGCTTTGCCTTTGACTATATCTCCCGCCGCAGCGACAAGCTGTTCCTTTTCAGGAATAAGAATTCCAAATAGTTGCATATCAGGCCCCCTTCACAATCTTGACAAATTTTCCGCGCATGGCAGTGCCACCCATGATCGGGTCAATAGCGGGTTTTGTGATCAAGTCATCATCGGCAATACCCTGACCATTAGCGCGGCTCATTCCTTTGGCATGCACGCCAAAACCGTGGTTCATGTAGACGGCATCGTCTCGCAGACGCTGTGTGAGCTTGACCTTGATCCGTCCGCTTGCCGCAACACCATCCTGATTGACCAGCGATACATATTCGCCGTTTTTCAATCCCAGCTCTTTCCCTTTTTTTGTGTTGACCCACAGGTAGTTCTCTTTCTGAAGGTCGGTCAGCATGAAGTTGTTGGTGGTGCGGGAGAAGGTATGCAGCGGTGCCCGGCCGAACAGCAGCCGGAAATGACCGGCAGGTGGAGTCGGATGCTTGGTATACTTGGGAACCGGATCAAAACCTTTTGCAGCCAATTGCTCGGAATAAAGCTCAATCTTACCGGAAGGCGTACCGAACTCGGGTTGATTCTCAGCAGTGATATAGGGGGCGCCGCCCTTCTTGATGATGACACCATCCTTCTTCAGTTGGGCAAAGTCAATTTC
>MHXL01000148.1 GCA_001824455.1 Desulfuromonadaceae bacterium GWB2_53_15 | reverse complement strand
CAGGTGAGCCAATAACTGTTCGTCCAAAAAAACTTCCCTTTTTTAAGGTGGGTAAAGAATTGAAAGAAAGGGTTCTTGGATAGCCGCTATCTTCAGAAACCTTTTCATAAGATAGGGAATGAACCAAGCAAGATCGCTAGCTACTAGAATATCTCTGAATCTATTTTTTTTCAGGAAAGGCCGCATCCGACCATTTCCCTTATGAGAACTTTTCCTGCTCTTGTCATAGCTTTTGTAATTTTGTCGGCTACGGCCGCATTTGCAAATCCAGGTCAGACTGGTTCAACCGGTCTGATTAATGTTCCCTCAGCCAACACTCTTGACTCTGGGAATATCTGTATTGGTGCTTGGTCAAACTACAGCGAAAACAGTAACCAGGCGCAGAAAAGAGCTATAATTGTTCCAGTAAGCATTACTCTAGGTATTGGTACTTTTTGGGAGATTTACGGCGCGTATCCCAATATTCTTTTTAATGCTGACGAAGATGCCTCTGGTCGAGGCACACTGGATATTGGTACAAAGCTCCGATTTCTTGGCGGTCGCGACTCATTATTCAAAATGGCAGCGGATTTCCTGGCTGAACGACATGTTTCAGAAGATACGGCTGTCGATGGTGCTACTGATCTTTCAACAAAGTTGATAGCATCATTTTCTAAAGAGAATGTAGGCGTTCATCTATACGGAGGATATCTCTTTCCCGGGAATGTCAAGGGAGTTGCAAGGGATGATGAAATCCTCTTTGGTGCCGGTCTCGAATATATGTTACTTGCCAGACTCAAACTGTTCGGAGAATTAACCGGTGTTGGAAGTCGCAACTTCAATGACGATTACAGTCTGGAAGCTTCCGGTGGTTTGCAATATTATCTTTCTCCGCATTTGACATTGAATGCATCGGCAGGAACGGGGCTTGGTAAGAATGATCCTGAAATGCGTTTGATTTTTGGGGTCAGTTCGTGTCAGGGAGTTGGTTCATATGTTAAGCCGATCCCACATGTAGGTAAAAAAACTGCAGATAATAAGCCTAAGATAGCCCCTAAACAGCTCAAAATCATTCCAATTTCGTCTTTACTTCTCAAGGCATCCGCTCCGAAGACATCACCGGTCAGCAAGCTTGAAGTTGAAGTCGATGCAGATAAGGAAGATGTTATTATCAAGCCATATGGGCAGATAACTATTGCTCCCCAGCAGGCATCCTCCAACTTGACGTCACCGGTTATACCCGTTGAAGTTCCTTTGAAATCTCGTGATGAAGAAATATCTCTGAAGGTACCCCAGAAAATTCTTGATCAGGAAGCCAGTGCCATCGACTATACAATGAATCGTATCCGTGGTATAACCCCACTTTATGGGATCGATGTAAAAGGCTCACAAGTCGCCATTCCTTCTGCAGTTGTTCTGCCGGAACGTATGACGGTCTACAGGAAATTTCGGTTTCCTGATGTTACTTTTGAATTTGATCAATGGACGCTCTCCAATGAAGGCAAAAAAATGCTTTCAGAGGTTGCAGATCAGATCAGGAAAGATAAAAAGTGGCTATATCTAAAGGTTGATGGCCATACTGACAGTATTGGCTCAATGCCTTACAACATGGACCTTTCGCTAAAAAGAGCCATTGCTGCAGCAACCTTTCTGATCAGCCATGAGGGTGTCGAGGCGAGCAAGATATTTATCAAGGGTTTTGGCAAATCAACAGCGATTGCTGATAACAGTACCGCTGACGGTCGAAGAAAAAACCGCAGAACAGAAGTACTCTTTCTGGTAAGCAAGGAAAGCCAATGATCGTAAAGGGCGCCGGGATAATAGGATTGTACTGCCTTTTCTTTATACTGTGTACAACAGCATCACCGGCTTTTGCCGATAATGGAACCGTATTGGACAAGGCACAAATCATAGGAATAGTCCCATTGACAAAGGCTGGTGTTACCCAGAACATTTACCGTAATATTGATCGAATTGTACCCGAACTCAAAAAGCTCCCATCGGAAAGAATTGTCAAGCTGGAATGCAGTTATAATGGCCTGTCAAAACGCGAACCCGATGTTATCAGTGCTTATCAGATTGCGGGGCGCGTGGAAAAGTATTTGCGAGAGCACCACAAATTAAATCTAGATCTTTGGATAGCAGCCTATATTGGCATGCAAGAACGCCAACATCCACCAGCGCTGACCTTTTCGGTTTTTTCCGATGATGTCAAGCATCTTGAAAAGGTGCCGGTTGTTCCCGCTGCATCACCCGCTGAATAGGCGTATTTCATGACGCCGGGAGGCAGGAAACATCATGAACATTTCATATTTAATAGTTGCGTTTTTACTGTTGTTAAGTTGCGGTTGTGGCACGGTAAAGGTTTTACCGGAACAGGTTGATACCGGAATTATCAATGTTGCTGATAATTCGCAGACTATTTCAAAAAATGGCATTGAAATCAGGGCCAGTTTCTCTGATACGGCCATTAACGCCTATAACCTTGAGGGAACCGTTACTGCGTTTCAGCTTGCTATTACTAACGCATCAACAAACGAGGTTGCATTTGCTGATGATTCGTTTGTACTCGTGGATGAACGCGGCTTACAATATTCTTTTTTGTCACCAGATAAGGTTCGTGAATTCATAAAGAAAGATTCTTATTATTTAATGCCTTATCCTTATGTGGGATTCTATTACCTTGAGGATTTCCAGAAAACAAGCTTCTATAACCGCTTCAACTCATCACTCCCATATTATTATGAATTGTATCCGCAAGATCTGTTTACCAAGTCCTTACCCCTGACCTCAATTATTCCTGGTATGAAAGTCGAGGGATTAGTCTACTTCAAAATCGATTTGACCTTGCATCAACAGGTAAAATTGTATGTCTACCGCAAGGGAGTTTCCAAAACAGCTCCCCCTGAATTTATCTTCCCTTATAAAATTGTGAAGTAATACCCGGAGCAATAAAGTATGCCTCTCAGTCTGTTTGAGGGCGTGTTGGGTGGTATTGGGCTTTTTCTACTCGGCATGCGTCTCATGTCGGATGGTATCCGTACCGTAGTCGATGACCGCATTAGGGTCATATTGACTGTACTTACCTCGAATCGGATATTTTCCCTGTTCCTTGGTATAATGATGTCGCTACTGCTCAATTCAGCAAGTGCAGCGGTCATTATTACGATGGGTCTTGCAAACGGCGGAGTTGTTACGGCTTTTCAAGCACTAAGCATCCTCGGAGGAGTGCTTGTCGGTGCATCTCTAACCCTCCATTTACCTGCTATTCCCTATAGCCTTGTTGCCACTCCTCTGATTTTTGTTGGGGTGCTATTCAAATATTTAGCTCGCAGAAGACGTTTTGCCAATACTGGTAATCTGCTTTTGGGTATTGGTGTCCTCTTTTTTGGATTATCATTACTTGAAGGTAGTTTCAGGCAGTTAGAACATCATCCTCTGAACGCTGCGATTATTGACCAGCTTTATTCTAATCCTATTTTGTCATATATTTATGGCAGCGTTGTCTCCTGTCTTGTCCAGTCAGTATTCTCTTCAGTGTCATTTTTTTCATCTCTGTTAATTAGTCATCATCTGAGCCTGATATTGGTTTGCGTGATGGTGTTCGGCGGTTTTTCAGGAATTGCAGCGATGGGATTGCTGGCATCTGTTGCCGGCAGTTATGTCTCGCGTCGAATCGCCTTGGCATTCATGCTGATAACGCTAGTTGTCAGCGTATTACTAGCCTTTGTCGTGCCCGGCATGCTGCTAGCAAGATTTGAACTGCCGCTTATAAATAAAGACACCATAGCAACGGGGCAGGTCATTAATCAGCTTGCTTGGATACACACTGCCGCAAGCCTGCTGATTGCCATCGTCATGAGTATGCTCAGCGGAGTTGTTTCCCGTATCTTAGGTTTCACGGAACGTCAGGGAGGAGTTGCAGGGCAGCAACCATGTGCAGGTTATCTTGATGCACGTATTCTTAATACTCCTTTACTGGCTCTTGAACAGGCCCGCAAGGAAGTTGTCCGCATGATGTCTGTAACGTCTTATATGTATGCAGACATTCGTGAACTACTCTTTGATTTTGATGCCCGCCGGGCAGGAACGGTAAGACAACATGAGCAGGTGCTTGATTCTTTGAATCACGAGATTACAGCTTTTCTGGCAGCGCTTGCTCGTTCATCGAATAGTCCGGATATTAGCTATGAAATTCCTGGACTACTGCAGACGGTTTCAGACCTTGAGCATATTGGCGATCGTTGTGAGGAGATACTTGAGCGAATAGTAGCCAGAAAAGAGGCCGGTGTCGTTTTTTCAAACCCTGCCATGAACGATCTTAAGAATTTTGCCGGGATTGTCAGTTCCACCTTAACGCTTGCCGGAGATTTGGTGTTATATGGCAAGCACCCGGAAGATAGTGAAATACGCACTGCAAAAAACGATGTGCGATCTGTCTTTCAGGATATTAAACAAGCACATTTCAACAGGATCAGCACAGGTGTCTGCCCACCCAGATCCGCATTGTTTTTCTCAGAACTATCAGCACTTTTTATGAATATAGCGGAGCTTGGCTGGAATGTGATATCAACACAGGGTAGGAAAACGGAATGATAGACAGGTTGGCTGCCATTGATTTTGGGACAAATACCGCCCGCTTACTGATTGCGGACAGGAATGCGGAAGGTAACTTTACCCATATTCGCCTTGAGCGTGAGATCGTACGTATGGGTGGAGGCTTTACCCGTGAGCATGGGCTTTCCCGTGATGCTCTGGAAAGAGGGATTTCCTGTTTATCGCGATTTTCTGCAATAATGCGTGAGCATGAAGTGCTTCATGTGCGGGCTGTTGCTACAAGTGCAGTCAGAGACGCTGCTAACGGCCATGCTTTTGTAGAACATGTGCGTAAGGTAACTGGAATTAAACTCTCAATTGTTGACGGAATAACAGAAGGGGCACTTACTCTTGCCGGTGTCCTTGCTGGTTTGGATAAAAAATACAATGAGATCTTTTTGTTTGATGTTGGCGGTGGCAGTACTGAGTATACCCTAGCTCAAGAGGGACAAGTGAAATTCATTCGTAGTTTGCCGCTGGGCGTTGTCCGGCTGACCGAGGGCAAAGTGACGCCTGAGGCCATGCAGGAAAAAATTGGCAGAGAGCTTGATGTGCTGTGTCGGCAGATGGAGTTGACAGGTTTTCGTGTGAACAGCGAGATACCTTTAATAGGGACTGCCGGGACGGCAACTACGCTTGCTGCGATTAGTATGAAAATGGATGACTATGACTATCGCAAGGTTAATAATGCCACTGTATCGCAAAAAGTGATCAAGGAAATCTATGATCGGCTGTTGCCACTGTCGTTCGAAGAACGTCTCAGAATACCGGGCTTGGAAAAGGGTAGGGAAGACTTGATTATTGCAGGCCTGCTGATCACCATGAATACTATGGAAAAGTTTGGTATTGATACCTTGAAGGTAAGTGATTACGGTCTGTTAGAAGGTTTGATTGTGTCCGATGGTGTATTGGATTGCTGAATCCCCACCTTGTTTGATAGTTCCAGTGCTGTTTTTCGCGCAGAATCAGCCTTTTCTGCATTCCCTTGTTGACTGAAAATCTTCGCAAGCTCTTCTTTGGTTGCACTTGCCTGGCGGATTCTGTTGGCACTCAGGTGGACGTCGTAAGCACGTTCCAAGTAGCGAACGGCACTTGCCACATTCCCCGCAGCAAGGGCTGTTTTGCTTAGCTCCTCCAGATCCATGGCGATTTTGGTACTCACAGCCATCCTTTTATCGATCTCCAAAGCCTCAGTAAGTAATCTTTCAGCATTTGTAAGTATATTTTCTTTGCGTGCAATTATCCCCAGCATCCTCAGGGAGTTTGCCTCTTCTTCAGTGTTACCAGAACTGTGGTTCTCGGCAAGGCCCTTTTGCAATGTGATGACAGAGGATCGCAAGTCATTGCGAGCAAGTTGAATGCGGCCCAAGAGATTAAGCTGCCTTCCCAAGAGTCTGCCTTTCTCATTTGTTACAGATTTCTCAGCCCATTGCTGTGCGATTTCTGCAGAGTTTGTCATAAATAAGATCAAGGCTTTTTCATGGGCAGCTTCAGCATAGATCGCTGAACCAGGATCTAAGAATGTAAGTGCTGCATCTATATTGTCTGATGCTTGCGCCAGATGATTTCCAGATCTGTACAGGCGGGCGAGATTTATATATGCCATTGCCTTGGCATAGCTGTCTTCGATGGAAGTACTGACAGCAAGCGACTCCTTTAACAGCGCCTCGGCCTGCTTGACGTCACCTTTATGCTCTGCTCGTATAGCTCGAATAAGTAAAGTTTCTGCTAACCTTTGTGATTCTGGGCGAATGATTTGAGTAGTACAGCCATTTAATAATATTAGAGCGCAAATACCAGCAGATAAAAGCTGATGTGGACAGTTCTGCCTACTCATAACTGTCACTCCGTATAAAGCCGGGTGTTTCTGCGGAAGGGGAGGGGCTGAGTAACCATATATTTTGGATGGAGTTGATCAAACGGTCAGTACTAAGCAGGACATCTTCGGTTTGGGAAAGAATGCCGGGTATTTTGGGGAAGGTGTTTTCCGACAGCAACTGTGTTTCTCTGGATATTACGCTTAAATTACCAAGGGTTGCGTCAGCTTTTACAAGCATTACCGGCAGTTTTTCGTCAATGTGATCAAGAGCACTGTTGACCCTGTTAAGTGTTGGCATAAGGTCGATGCTCTCGATTTTTCTGTTGGTGGTTTCGAGTATCTTGTCTGTTCTGGTTGCAATGCGATCGATATTGCCAGTGGCGGATACCAGTAGCTTATCGGTATTCCGGCGAGTCCCGTCAAGGTTACGGGTAAGCAACTCCAGATTGTGAATCGATTTTTTAAGATCACCGTTGGGGTTGTTGATGTAGCTGATAATATCACGAACCTCTAACAAAACAGGTTTGACCTGGTCAGCAAGTTCATCTGCAAGTTCGTCCAGTCCCTTGGTCTTGACATAGACGATAGCATCCTTGTCCTTCAACTCCGGCTTATCGGAAGAGCCAACCGCAACCTCAACAATGTTGTCTCCAACGAGACCTTCTTTTACCAGCTTTACCGTGGAGTCACTCCGTATCCATTTCCGATATTTGTTGTCGATCTCAGCATTGATGTCTACCATTGCCTGGTCGTTCAGGGCAATGGAGGTAATTCGGCCCACCCTGAAGCCTGATAACTTGACTGGCATTCCCTTGGTGAAGCCGGTGCCGCGGTCTACAGTGAAATGCAGATTGTATTTATGGGTAAAGAAGTCCTTTTGCATTCCAAAGAGAACAAACGCAACAATGATACCGGCCAAGGCAATAATTATAAATAAGCCGATCTTCCATTCGAGATTTTGAAATCTGGTGTCTTGTTGTATCATTAGGATCCAGTAGTTACTTCAGGGCTTCATGGACTTTTACTGTGCTATCAACAATCAGTTCCCTGATTGTATCGGCGGATGACACAAAGTAGAGAGATGTTCTTTCGACGGATGCTGCATGAAATTCGGCTGTAGCGGTAAAAAAGTTTTTTCGGGCCTCAGTCGGAATATCTTCAAAGCAGTTGCTGTACACCATGATCTTTGGTTGACAAAGGGTTGCCCTGATAAAAGCGGCGATACGCCTTTCATAAATAGACAGATGAGCAGGAAGTTCCATGATGTTGCCGGTATAACCAAGCTTACCTAACAAACTGATGGCCTGATCTTCCGACTCTTGGGCTATATGCCCTGAAGTATAGAGCAGAGGCAAGGTA
>MHXL01000147.1:9512-9747 GCA_001824455.1 Desulfuromonadaceae bacterium GWB2_53_15 | reverse complement strand
TCAGCAACGGATCGTTGATAGCGATGTTGGGGGTACAGCGCCAGTCCACAATGGCCATCTTGACATGGGTATCGGTGTTGGTGATGATGCAGAAGCGGGTCATCTCGGAGGCAGTGCCGGCAGTGGTGTTGATGGCCAGAAACGGTGGCATGGGCTTGGTGGATTTGTTGACCCCTTCGAAGTCGCGGATGTTGCCGCCGTTGCCGATCACCATGCCGACACCCTTGCCGCAGTC
>MHXL01000147.1:0-9436 GCA_001824455.1 Desulfuromonadaceae bacterium GWB2_53_15 | reverse complement strand
TTCTTGTCGGTCGGGTTGGGCTCGGCGCCGTCGAAGATGACCGCCTTGAGGCCGGCTGCTTCGATGTAGCCTTTGATCGTGTCGGCGACACCCATCTTGGCCAGCCCGGCATCGGTGACAATCAACAGGTTGGTAGCGCCGAGCGCCTTGGCCTGGTCGCCGGCTTCCTTCGAACAACCCACGCCCATCAGTGAAACTGTAGGAATGTAAAACCCGTATGTCTGATCTGCTAGTGCCATGATTTGTTCTCCTTTTGTGTCGGTCAAGCTGACGATACAGAAATTGTCTGATTCTTGTTTTCCAGGCCCGCACCGTAGATGCCGAGCAGGAAGCGATGGGGTCCTGGAATGCCGGTCGGGACGAAGGCTACCCTGTCGCCTGGCTGAATAACGTGGTCAAGGCTGTACGCCAGGTGGTTGACAAATACCGCCTCGATCTTTTCCCGGGGAAGATCGAGTTCCCGGGCGAGATCGCAGGCCGCACAACCGCCGGGAGGGATGCTCACCTCTACAGTCGGTTCAAGGCCGCGCTCTCTCCTGATGGTGTGAAGTGCTCCGAACATTCGTACTGTTGTGGTCGTTTGCGTGGTCATGGGCAACTCCTTTCATTTTATCAATAATCGTACCTTGCCTTGTCCCCTTGTCAATGTCAGCGGGTTGAAAAATCCCGGTGTTTATTTCCTGGGTCAGCGGCAGGTCCAAGGTGAAACCTGGCATCGAGGGTAACGCGTTGCGACTGCGGCAAAACCAGGTAACATGCGACAAATCCGGTATAAGTTCACTTACGATGAAGTCCAATATATTGTTGACAAGACGGCTGGTGAAAGTGGATAATCTTCCTAATGAGAAGTCTGGCCCAGGAAGGAATTGAGGGTTATAACCTATGGCGCATCACAGTCTCGTAACAATTCAAAAGGCGTGGAACGGGTACATCGAAAACGGTGTGCTGGATGTTCAGCAATTACGCCCCGAGGTTGCAAACTCCTGGAAGCGCTGCCGCAATCTCAACGTCAACCCTTTCCAGGAGGTGGATGGTTACATCAACCAACTGGAACTGAGGGAGCGGCTTTACAATAAGCAGCATCTGCTGAAGGTCGCCCGTCCGTTCATGGATAGTTTGTACAATTTCGTCAAGGGATCAGGATTTCAGGTCGTTTTGACCGATGAACACGGCTTTCTGCTAGAGGTGCTGGGGGATAACGAAATCGTCTCCAGGACTCAAAACGTGCATCTTTGTCCCGGCGGTAACTGGAGCGAGGCGGTCAAGGGTACCAATGCCATCGGTACTGCAATAATTGAGAAGAAACCGGTGCAGATTTACGCTTGGGAGCATTACTGTCAGCCCCATCACTTTCTGACCTGTTCGGCAGCGCCGATATTCGACCAGGACGGCGAGTTGATTGGAGTGCTTGACATAAGCGGCGATTACCGCGTGGCCAATGCCCATACCCTCGGCATGGTCGTAGCGGCAGTCAATGCCATTGAAAACCAGTTCCGCCTGCTCAAGGCTACCGATAAGCTCTACATGGCCTACCGCTATTCCAATGCCCTGCTGGAAAACATGTCGGATGGGCTTATTTCGATCAACAACAACGGTATCGTGACGGAAATCAATGCCAAGGGGGGGGAAATCTTCGGAGTGAATCCGGCCTTGGTAAAGGGGCGCCATGTAGACCAGATCTTCAATGCCCGGGCTTCGATTCTGCAAGTGCTTTCGGATGGGGCCGGATACGAGGACCGGGAGATCATCATCGAGAAGATGGGCAAGAAGATCTACAGCTCTGCCTCCCTGTTGCGGGACGACGCCGGAGGGGTGATCGGCGCTGTGGCGGTCTTCCGCGAGATGAATAACCGGCAGCTGGTAAAACGTCCGACCATCCTCCACTCCCACTGTTACACCTTTGACGATATCATTGGGGAGAGCATGGCCATGGTCGCGCACAAGACCTGGGCCAGGTTGGCCGCCGCTAGTTCATCAACCGTCCTGATCAACGGTGAAAGCGGAACCGGCAAGGAGCTCTTTGCCCAAGCCATCCACAATGCCAGCCCGCGAAAGGACCGCCAGTTCATTGCCATCAACTGTGCCGCTTTGCCGGAAAATCTGATTGAGAGCGAACTGTTTGGCTACGAAGAGGGAACCTTCACCGGAGCCAAGCGGGGAGGGCAGGCGGGTAAGTTCGAGATAGCCGACGGCGGCACCATCTTCCTTGATGAAATCGGCGATATGTCACTCAGTGTGCAGGCCAAACTGCTGCGGGTGATTCAGGAAAAGAAGGTCGCCAGAATCGGTTCGGCCAGCGAACGGCCGGTTGATATCCGGATTATTGCCGCCACGCACAAGGACCTGGCCGCCGAAGTGCAGCAGGGGAACTTCAGGCAGGACCTGTACTACCGCCTGAACGTCCTGGAGATCCGGGTGCCGTCACTGCGCGAGAGAACAGAAGATCTCCCGCTCCTGACCGAACACCTGACGCGCAAGATTGCTGCAAAGCTCGGCAGGACCGAGATCCGTATTCAGGACGGTTTTTTGCGGGAAATCCAGCTGCATAGCTGGCCCGGCAATATCAGGGAATTGGAGAATGCGATCGAGCGGGCCATTATCCGGGCGAGGGAGGGCGGTCTCTTAACGGCAGAACTCCTGGATTTCCATAGTCAGGAACCGAGCCAAGCAGCGCCAATACAGGAGGCAAAGCCTACCCGGATAAAGTCCCTGAGGGAAGCGGAGAAGGATAACATTAGCGAGGCTCTTGCTTTTTACGAAGGAAATATCCTCAAGGCCGCCGCCAAGCTCGGCATCGGCCGCAACACCTTGTATCGCAAGATGAAGGAATACGATATTTACCTGGCCTGACCTCAGTTCGACAGTTGATAGACGCTTATGCCGCGCTTGCGGAGCGAACTGACGTAAGCCCTGTTCTGGCCATCGACCAGGATATCGTCGGGACCGATCAGGTTGCCCGGCTGAAACCCGCGATTGCCGAATTCTTTGAGCAGGGCAAAGTAAGCGACCGGGGCCTGCGGGGATGGCTCTGGCGCTGCTTGCCCAACAACATCCGTACAGCCCTGGGATATCACTTTTTGCCCGAGCAATGACGCCTCGAAGTAGTCATAGGTTTGGTGATTCTGCTGGTTGGATGGAACTTTTCCTGAATTGCGGGTTGGAACCGGCTTGCCGTGGCAACATAACAGAAGGTGTGTCGGCATCAATCGCCAAAGGCTTCACTGTCCATGATGTCCGAGTAGGGGCGCGCTATAATTGTTAGTTTTCCGCGATACAAAACGTACTGTCTTTCGCAGGGACAGTTATAAATCAATTTCACATCCCAATGATCAGCGACATAGGAAGGGTAATCATTGCGTCTTCCGCATTCACACCTGAAGCCATGTTCGTCACTTTGCAGTACAGTCATCCGGTTGTCCTCCTTGCCTGTCGGATTCAATCCAAAGGCTTAGGCCGCTCATGGCCGATCTTGACTAAATGGTCTACTCTTGCAAGATCAAATACTGTATACAGCATATCGTCAGCATTTCAAATTAAATTTAGCAAGTGCTAATGCATATCGGCCTGCGCAGGATCCTGTTTGCGCAAAGCATTCCGGCTGTGCGTTAAACGTTTGTATCCATTGCTCAGATACAATCACATATCCATCAGGCCGGAATTGCGGTATATTTGAATCGTGAGTGATTCAAGAACAAGGACATTGAGCGTGATTTTTTATGGCAAACATCGTACTTTCAAAAGACTTTGAGGACTTGTCGGACAAGGTTGAAGTGAACCCTCTCGTGTATCAGCACTGGGTAGACGCTCTTAGTGAATTTGCCTCCTCGGTCAGATTGAGGAATGGTTTTTCAAGCGTTGTTGAGATTGCGGAAGAAAACTGGCACTTAAATGATGACGGTGATCTGGTGATTACCGCCACCATTGAGATGGAAAGTATGCAGATGATTGTTCCACGGGGATTGTGGGAGTGGTTGTGAAAAAGCTTAAAAACAGCACACACCAGTTTGATCCCGGTGCGTGCTGTTCATGGTACTCTGCTGTATTTAGTTGTTTAGACGAGCACTATGCCCTTTTGGGTTAGTCAGGGGTTTTTGGCGCTGATTCCGGCGCGGGCTTCCGCAGGTTTTTTATCGGCTGAGGAAAGCAGTCCTTTGACCATCCCTGCAAACAGTAAAATCGCCGGTATGGTCTGGAAAAGTATGATCAGGACACCAAACCCGATAAACAGGGTTGCCATAAAACCCAGACCTTCGCTGTCCCCCCCGTTTCCGGATGCCATTGCCTGTGTCCCTGCTATCAGCAGTGATAAGATTGTTGCGGATATGACCTTCATAACGCTCCCCTTTCATTTTGAAGCTATTTGTTTTTCGATGTTCGTAATGCCAAAAGAATAACTTAATGTGAGCAAGATTACAATAGGCTGTAATTACAATTGTCGTTCCGGGGGTTTTTTGCAGATGCCAAAAGACCAATGGGCATGGCAACAGTCATCTTCATAAGCATGATAAGGATTTTCTCGGGAGATGTGCATGAACACTTGGCGAACAACACATTTTGTCGTAGAATCCTGACATGCGCAATCCAACCGTGACAGGGCCGCTGAAGCCCACCACCCTCAGAGCCGCCGGAATGCTGGCGATAGCCAGTGCTATGCTGACCATCCCGTTGTTCTTGCTCTCTGTGCTGCTGGAAGGGCGGTACGACGCCACGGCCCGTTCCATTCATCTTGCCCTGCAAGGTGTCGGGACACTTATCTTCTTGGTTCTCACCGTTAGCTTTTACTGTTTCCTCAATCGCAATTGTGGTTTTCACAGAGCCAACAAGATTATCCTCGGGCAGATAGCCCTCAACATAGTCTATGCCCTGGCCTCGGCCGCCAGCATCTTTAGCCGCCAGGGCGAAGAACAGATGCGTCCCGTGATGATGTGCCTGATCTTTCTTCTGGGTATCCTCCAGGCCGGCCTCGGATTGCGCCTCTTTGCCCTGGATAACGACCTGCTTGGGATGAAACGGCAATATTGCTGGTTGAATGTCGTCACCGGCGTTTTTTTTGCCTCTCTGCTGATGATCCCCGTTGCTATCATAACCAGTGCCGTGGCAGATATTATGCTGGGCACCATCTTTATCCTGGAGTCCAGGCGTCTTGCGCTTCCTTCGCAGGTGGAGGCGGAGGGCTAGGGCGATGAAGATGCGTGCCATGTTGTCAGGCGCTCCTGCTTTGCTGTAACCCGACCCCCATGCAGTCTTCGCATCATCTCTTGACATTGTGCCGGTTGTTGGCTAAGGTTGTCGCATGCCAACCATAGCTGCGACAGGTTCCCCATGAACGATATCACCACGCGACAACAGCAGGTTCTCGACATCATCAGCGATTTTTCCGGGCGTTTTGGCTATCCGCCTTCTCTGCGGGAGATCGCCCAGCGGCTGGGTGTCAATGGCACCCTCGGCATCAGCAAACACCTCGACGCCCTGGAGCGGAAGGGTTGCCTCCAGCGTGCGGAGAACCTTTCACGCGGCATCACCCTGGCCAATACCACCGCGGTTGTTTCCCTGCCCATTGTGGGCAGAATCCGCGCCGGTCATCTGCATCCCGCTACCGAGGACATCATCGGTTACCGGGCAGTGGACAAAAGCCTGGTCAAGGGCGAGGGTTGCTTCCTGCTGGTGGTCGAGGGCGATTCCATGGTCAACAAGGGTATCCTGGATGGTGATATTGCCATGATCCGTCCCCAGAGCGTGGTCGACAACGGCGAGGTCGTGGCTGTTATGGTTGACGGCGACGCCACGCTCAAGCAGTTTTTCCGGGAACGGGGCCGCATACGCCTGCAGCCGGCCAATCCCAACTACGATCCCATCATAATTCGTCCCGGCCAGGGCGAGGTCACCATTGTCGGCAAGATGATCGGGCTCTTCCGGTCCCTGGAGTAAGCCATGCAACGGATCAGGGAGCCTGTACGGGTGGCCGCCGTCTTCGCGCCGGGCCGCCAGATCAAGCCGGTCTGGTTCGATTGGCAGCGGAAGAAATATACTGTTTGTGAAACTACCTATTGCTGGAAGGACAAGGCCGGCGATGCTACCCTGCTGCACTTCTCCGTCACCGACGGGACAGCCCTCTTTGAGTTGATCTATAACACTGCTGATCAAGGTTGGACGCTGAACGGGGTTGAGGCGGACTGATTCTTTCACAAAAATGGATCAGAACCCGAGATACAGGTTGTTAGGTGCTTGAAAATATTGCCTTCACCTGCCGTGTCCTGAGTGTAATCAGTCCGATTGGCAATGGAGAGCCCACCCATGTGCTTCCTGAAATGATAAAAAAAAGTTCCGATCATTACCTCCTGGCCGCGCTCTCGCTCGGAGCCATCCTGACAATCCTTGCCAGTATTCGGTTTCTGGACGAGAAGATTGCCATAGGCGTCATGCACCTTCTCAAGTCGAACCACGTCCTGCATAGCGCTACGTCAAAGATTCCCGATACCTTGCTGGGCCTTGTCTGCATCGCTACGGCTGTCATGTGGCTGGCCTACATCATTCGCTCGCGCTACAAGGGCAGTGCCGCGCAACTGCGGTTTTTGCAACTCGCCGCCACCGCAGTTCCCGTTGCCTACCTGCTCAAAGAGTTTCTCCAGCTTGGCTTCGGCCGGACTAATACCCGGCTCTGGTTGGCCAGCGGCGGGCCGCTCCAGTTCAACTGGTTTAATGGGGCCGGGATCGGTTGTTTTCCCTCCGGGCACATGACCGTATTTGCCGCCTTTGGCGTCGCCATCTGGTACATTTACCCACGCTACGGTCGTACGACCTCTTTGGGACTTGTTCTCTTGGGAACGGCATTGATAGCTACCGACTACCACTTTTTGAGTGACGTTATCGCCGGCGCCTACGTTGGTTTTCTGGTGACCTATGGCATCCGGTACTTCCTGCAACGCTGTGGGGCTAAACTCTGGGCCTTGCAATGATTCCGCTGTCATGAACCGTATCATCATGCACATCGACATGAATGCCTTCTTTGCCTCGGTCGAGCAGTCGGTCAATCCGGATCTGCGCGGCAAGCCGATTGCCGTTACCGGTGGTGGCCACCGTACCGTCATCACCACCAGTTCCTACGAGGCCCGGGCCTTCGGCGTCAAAACCGGCATGGCCGTCTGGGAGGCCAAACGCTGCTGCCCCGAGCTGATCATTGTAATCGGCGATAATCGCAAGTACACCCATACTTCTCGCGAGATCATGCAGATGATGCAGGACTACACCCCGGATGTGGAGGTGTTTTCCATCGATGAGGCCTGGATGGATGTCACTCACTCCCTGCAGATCTACAACAGCGCCGAAAACATCGCCCATCTGCTCAAGGCCCGTATCAGGCACCGCTTCGGCATTACCTGCTCGATCGGCATTGCCCCCAACAAGCTGCTCGCAAAACTCGCCTCGGACATGCAAAAACCGGACGGGTTGACGGTGATCACGCCCGAGGCTGTTGGCCGGACAATGGAGCGCCTGCCGGTCGGGGAACTGTGCGGAATCGGCCGGAAAACGGTCCGCCAGCTGTCTATCATGAACATCATGACCTGTGGCGAGCTGGGACGCTGTGACGAGGACCGCCTGACGCGAAGATTCGGCATCATCGGCAAGCGGCTGAAAGAGATGGGGCAGGGCCGGGACGACTCGCCGGTCACCCCGCACGGCGAGGATGATGAAGTCAAATCCGTTGGTCACAGCATGACCCTGGACAAGGATATCGATCGGCGCGAGGAAATCCTTCGCTTTCTGCTGCAACTGTCCGAGATGGTCGGCCGGCGTGCCAGGCGCTATAACGTCAGCGGCCGGACAGTGACCCTTTATGTCCGCTATGCCGATTTCTTTACCAGCTTCGGCAAACAACAGACCCTGACAAGTTATATCAACCAGAGTGCGGAGATCTTCAAAGCAGCGCAGGCAATCCTTGACAGTGTTGAACTGGAACAGCCCATAAGGCTCTTGGGGGTGCGCCTCTCCAGTCTCAGGCACCACACCGAACAATTGCCGCTGTTTGAGGACGAACGTAAGAAGCTGTTCGCCACGCAGGCGATGGATGAAGTCAATACGAGGTTTGGGGAGATGGCCGTGACCTTCGGCAGCCTGCTGCCGGGGAAAGACAAACGCGGCTCCCATGTTATTTCACCCGCCTGGCGGCCGAGCGGGATCAGAAATGTGGATGTGAAGTGAAATAACAACCAGGTGACGGAGGATTTCTGATATGACATCAAAGGCACTAGCGGGGTTGTCACCTGCTCTTCAACACAAATACGACACCCTGCGGGGCATCATCGCCAGCTTGGGAGGGTGTGTGATCGGCTTTTCCGGCGGCGTGGACTCGACCTTGCTTTTTGCCGTGGCGGCCGAGGTGCTTGGCGACCGCGCTCTGGCGGTCACAGCGACCTCTGAAACCTACCCGGAGCGGGAACTGAACGAGGCGCAGGAATTGGCGGCCCACATCGGGGGGCGCCACCGGGTGATCGTTTCCGAAGAGCTGGATATACCCCAGTTTAAGGACAATCCCCGCAACCGCTGCTATTACTGCAAAAAAGAGCTGTTCGGCAAGTTGCGGGCCATTGCGGTAGAGGAAGGTTTGCCCCATGTACTGGACGGCACCAATATCGATGATCGCAGCGACCATCGTCCCGGCAGGCAGGCAGCGCTTGAGATAAAGGTTCGCAGTCCCCTGGAGGAGGCCGGATTCAGCAAGGATGATATTAGGGCGCTCTCTCAGGCCTTGGAGCTGCCTACCTGGAATAAACCGGCCTATGCCTGCCTTTCCAGCCGTTTTCCCTACGGCACCGCCATTACCCGAGAGCGGGTCCATCAGGTGGGCAAGGCAGAGGAGTCGTTGCGGGAACTGGGCTTCCGCGTACTGCGTGTCCGTTATCACGGCAACGTTGCCCGACTGGAATTGGGGCCGGAAGAGTTTTTGCAGGCAACGACTGCGATGAGGGATGAGGTAGTACAGCGGGTTAAAGGGGCGGGCTTCACTTATGTGGCTATCGATCTGCAGGGGTACCGCACCGGCGCCATGAATGAGGGTGATTAACCCATCAAAGCATCAATCTTTTGCAGCCCCTCCAACGCCTCGCATGGCATCGAAATGTGGGGCGTTTTTATGTCCGGTTCACGCGGATTGATGCGGATTACAGTTGCACCTTCATAGTGCCAGCTCAATCTCTCCGATGTTGCGCGGATGGTGGGGATGGCTGTTCCGGCGCCTAGCTCGATAACCACCATCCTCTTATCGCCATGTTCCTCCAAAAAATGTTCGAACCTGTATTCCTGCATCCGGGTGCGGTCCGGCAGCCAAGACCAGTCCCCGAACATGAGGATGTTCGGGCGGCTGACCTCTTGGCAGTCCGGGCATCTCGGGATGTAGCTGGCCCGCATGGTGGCTTCGTCTACTGGAATGACCTCATCG
>MHXL01000146.1:7879-9203 GCA_001824455.1 Desulfuromonadaceae bacterium GWB2_53_15 | reverse complement strand
CGGTTCGGTGCAGCCGATGCAGGGATGGCCGACCGAGACCGGCCAGACGCCGACATCGTTGAAGCGCAGCACCGAACAGTTGGCGTGGGTGGCCGGACCCTTGCAGCCCAGCTTGTACAGGCAGTATCCCTCGGAATGGCCTGCATCGCCGTAGGCCTTGGCGAAACGACCGGCATCGAAGTGGGGACGGCGTTCGCAATGCTCGTGGATCTTGCGGCCATAGGCGAATTTGGGCCGGCCCATCTGGTCCAGCTCGGGCAGTTTCTTGAAGGTGGCGTAGTACAGGACGGTGGAAAGGAAATTGTATGGATTGGGCGGGCAGCCGGGGAGGTTGATGATCGGCTTGTCCTTGACGATGTCGCCTACGCCCACCGCACCGGTCGGGTTGGGGCCCACCGACTGGATGCCGCCATAGCTGGCGCAGGTGCCGATGGCGATGATCGCCACTGCCCCTTCGGCAGCTTTTTTGAGCGACTCCAGGGCGGTCTTGCCGGCGACCTTGCAATGTATACCGTTGTCCTTGGTGGGGATGGCGCCTTCAACCACCAGGATATAGTTGCCCTTGTTGGCCAGCATGGAGTCATGCAGTGATTTTTCAGCTTGGTGGCCGGAGCCGGCCATGAGGGTTTCGTGGTAATCCAGGGAAACAAGATCCAGGATCAGGCTGGAAACGGTGGGGTGTGTCGAGCGTAGCAGCGTTTCGGAACAACCGGTGCACTCCTGAAAGTGGAGCCAGATCACTGCCGGCCGGTTATCGCTCTTCCGGGCCGCCGCAGCGACCTTGCTGACCATGCTGAAGGGCAGCCCCAGCATGGCGGATACGGCCATACACGTTTTGATGAAGTCCCGGCGGGTGGTGCCGGGGAACAGACCTTCCTTACCCATCTTATCCTCCGCTTCGCATGCAATAGAATTTACATAAAACCTCGGCGTATACGGCAACTGGCGTGCCAAAAATGCCAACGCCCCGATAAAGACCCATAACTTGCTGTTATTATGTATACTTTGTATACGTGATGTAGACAGTGGCAAACAGCAAAACGAAACAATTGTTGCATCTTTTTGTCCCGAAATGTATCGTTTTGTCCGTTGGGGTGTGCTCGGGTGAGCAGAGGCGAGTTGCTGTAGTGTGTGATGATGCGGAGTGAAAAATATAAATTGTTTTCAATAATGCAATAGGATATTCTTTTAGTAAGGAGGTAAGGAATATGCTTGCTAAAAAGACATCAAAAAATCAGTTGACCCTGCCAAAAGAAATTGTCGGGAACTTTCCTGGTATCGATCTGTTTGATGCCAGCGTGGATAATAACCGGATTATCCTCAC
>MHXL01000146.1:4194-7825 GCA_001824455.1 Desulfuromonadaceae bacterium GWB2_53_15 | reverse complement strand
GGAAAGTCTTGGAATTGTCGAAAATGACGTGACCGAGGCGGTGAAATGGGCAAGAAAATAGCTCCGCAGTCAGTGGTTATTGACACAAATGTGCTTGTTTCCTGTTTTCTGTTTGGCGGCCGTCTTGAACGCCTGCGCGAGCTTTGGCAGGCAAAAACTATTATTCCGCTTGTTTCCAGGGAGACCTTTGACGAATTACGCCGTGTTCTCTCCTATCCCAAGTTTTCTCTTTCCTCCAAAGAAATACGAACAATCATAGATGCCGAGATCCTTCCGTACTTTGAGGTTGTTGAAATCAAGAGTGAAATCAGGGACGTCTGTCGTGATCCGCATGATGACAAATTCCTTGCAGTTGCCGCAAACGGAATGGCTTCATGGCTCATAACCGGCGACAAGGATCTTTTGGTTCTTCAGGTTTACCGGCAAACAAAGATAATCACTCCGGGTGAATTTTTGAAACAAATTGAGAAGACTCAAGGAGTCTGAAACAATGACTAATTGGTAAATACGGGGGCGTTCCGTTTTTTCGTTTAACTGCAATTGCTTTCTATCGCGTCATGAAAATAGCTTGCGTGCCACTTAAGGTGGCGCGATAATGCTAATCGTGCCACCTTAAGTGGCACGATTAGCAAGCCAAAACAGGAATAACCGGAACATAACAGGATCATTTATGTCAAAACAGATTAAACCCGAAGAGTTTGACGTAATCATTCGCGCTGTCGGCCTTCACCCAAATGGTGCCGGAGTGGATTCTCTGTTGACTCATTTAGGTATTGATTTGAGCCACCGTACCTTGCAGCGTCGCCTGGCGAAGCTTGTTGCATCAGGCCGCCTGGTAACCGAAGGTGCAGGGCGGGCATTGCGCTACAAGATTAGATCCATTACTGCCGATTTGGTCATAGCGCCTGACATGAAAATGGAAGCCTCACTGGAGTCGTATATCCCGCTTTCCCCGGAAGGTTCAGAGATACGGAACCATGTTCGGCAACCGCGGCAGATGCGGCAGCCGATCGGATACAATCCCGAATTCCTCGCAACCTATCATCCCAATGAAACCTTTTACCTCACTGAAGGACTCCGCAGCCAACTGCGCAAGATCGGCACTTTTGAAGAGGTGGAACGTCCTGCCGGAACCTTTGCCCGCGATATATTGACCAGGCTGTTGATAGATCTGTCCTGGGCTTCGTCACAGCTGGAAGGGAACACTTACAGTCGTCTCGACACCGAACGTCTGATAGAGTTTGGCCAGGTCGCCGAGGGTAAGGATGCGGTTGAAACCCAGATGATTCTTAATCACAAGGCCGCCATAGAACTTCTGGTCAGCGAGGCAGGACAGATCGGCTTTGACCGTACTACCATCCTCAACCTTCATGCGCTCCTCTCGGATGGACTGATGGTTGACCCGCGTGCCTGCGGCCGTATTCGCGAACGGTTGGTGGAGATCGGAGGAAGTGTCTATTTGCCGATAGCCATGTCGCAGCGGCTTGATGAACTCTTTACTGTGATTCTCGACATGGCAACAGAGATTGCCGATCCCTTTGAACAGGCATTCTTTATCATGGTTCATCTGCCGTACTTGCAACCCTTCGAGGACGTGAACAAGCGAACCTCCCGTCTGGCTGCCAACATTCCGCTGATCAGGCATAACCTCTGTCCTCTCTCCTTCATAGATGTTCCCGCACGTGCCTACATCGATGCCATGCTGGGAGTCTATGAGCTGCAGCGGATCGAACTGTTGCGTGATGTTTTTGTCTGGGCGTATGAGAGGTCGTGTCAGCAATATCTGGCAGTGCAGCGGCAACTGGTGCCGCCTGATTCCTTCCGGCTGCGCTATCGGAAAGAGTTGACATCGGCGATCAAGTCGATGGTGTCCAATCATTGGCTTGTTACTGAAGAGGCGGCTCGTTTGGCCGTTCCGGCTACAGTGCCCGAAACGGACCGTGACCATTTTGTGCAAATGGTGCTGGATGAGCTTGACAACCTATACGAAGGGAATGCCCTCCGCTTCGGGCTCCGTCCGTTGGAGGTTGCTGCGTGGAGAGAGGCGATCGATAAGCACGATGGTGCTCGGATGTGATCTGGCATGGTTAAAATGAAAAACTGGAGAATGTCCCGAGTTTTACTCCTTCCGTTCTTTGAGGTTGTAGAAATCAAGAGTGAAATCAGGGACGTCTGTCGTGATCCGCATGACGACAAATTTCTTGCAGTTGCCGCAAACGGAAGGACTGCATGGCTCATAACCGGTGACAAGGATCTTTTGGCGCTTCAGGTTTTCCGGCAAACAAAGATAATCACTCCGGGTGAATTTTTGAAACAAATTGAAGAGACGAAGATTCTAAGCGACTAAAGCCATGACCAGTTGGGAAATGCAGGGGGTCTCCTGCTTTTTCCTGTACTCAAAAAACTTGACATCAAGAGGCATGTCGGGAATACTGTGTTCAACACACCCGCCACGCCTCTCAACGATGCGCACCCCGGCGGGTATTTTTATGTCCAATAACGATATGCAGAACTACTGCAAGCCAGCTCTCACTATCGACCAACAGCTTGACCTCCTGGCCTCAAGGGGGCTCAACATTCCCGACCGGGACAAAGCCCGTCATTACCTGAATTATATCGGTTACCATCGTCTTTCCGGATATTTCCTTACGTTCCAGCAAAGCAACAACGGAGCGGGACCGCACTCCTTCAAGAATGACGTCACTTTCAAAGACGTTCTGGACACCTATATCTTTGACCGGGAATTGCGGCTCCTTGTCATGGATGCCATCGAACGGATTGAAGTGGCATTCAGGGCCTGCATTTCAAACACCATGAGTGAAAACCACGGTCCGCACTGGTTCATGGAGAAGACCCACTTTGTAGCTCGATTCAAGCACGCCGAGTTGTTGGACAAGATAAAACGGGAAACCTACCATTCATCAGTAACGCCACAACGGAACCACTCGCGCAGGGAAGCGTTCATTCACCACTATTACGAAACCTATTGCCATCCGGAGCTGCCGCCGAGCTGGATGGTTTTTGAAATCATGTCGCTCGGCACACTCTCCAGCATATTTGCCAGTCTTGCTTCCAGGGACATGCAGAAAGCAATCTGCAAGCAATTCGGGATAAATCACCTGGTTATGGAATCATGGCTCCACACCCTCACCTATCTGCGTAACCTCTGCGCTCATCATGCCCGGCTTTGGAACCGGCAGTTCAGCATTAAGCCGACCATCATGAAGGCGTATCAGAAACAATTGGAGCGCAATTATACTTTTTATGCCCAGGCTGCCATGCTCTATGTTCTCATGTACATCATTGCCGACGGCTCCAAATGGCAGCGCCGTCTGGCCGAGCTGTTGGACAAGCATCCGAACGTTTTTATCCGGTCAATGGGATTTCCTGAAAACTGGAGGGAAGACCCATTCTGGCGGATGGTTTGATTGTCACCTAAAACTGGTGTTGAAGTGGCCTGAAGCGTGAGTGAATGTATGTTTTGTGGTAGGGATATGGGGGCGTATTGTTTGGGCAAACTTGCAATCTTGGAAGCTTGACCCTGCATTCCTCGTCACACAATTTACCGTTTTTGGTGGCCCGTTGATCAGGAGAAAGAAACTAGTCTGTCCAGTCAATAACATCGAGGGAT
>MHXL01000146.1:1247-4019 GCA_001824455.1 Desulfuromonadaceae bacterium GWB2_53_15 | reverse complement strand
GAGTAATAAACTCATCAAGTGCTTTGGCATTTTTAGCTTGGTGCGTACTCTTGGCAACTCCATAGCGTAATTCAGAAAGAGTAATGGAAGAAATGCCTATATCGCCAATCTGATATTCCAGAAAACGTTTTAACACGGCAACTGGCTGTTGCTTGATAATGTAAATGCAGATATTTGTATCGAGCATCAGCTTCATCAGAACGTGTCCCGCTTGTCCAGTTCTGGCTGTACGCGCTCAACCATGAAATCACGGGAAAACTTTTTCAGGCTTCCGAACAGGGAATTCCACGAATCACTACGGGGAATCAAATGAACAACGTTGCCGGTCTTTTTAATGAACACTTCGCTGTCGTCAAAGCGAAACTCTTTGGGCAGTCTGACCGCCTGGCTTTGCCCGTTTTGAAATATTTTTGCAGTTTTCATGACCGCCTCCAATAATATATATTAAAAGTATATATTTATTTTTGAATGTGCAAGTGATATTTCAGTGGTAATGCTTTGGGAAGATAGCCATGTTTTGACAGGACAAAAAAAGCTGATTCCAACGTGCTGGATCGGCCTCAAAGGATTAGCTGGTCTGTTATGCCGCCTTTAGCAACCTTATCTCCTTCAACTCCTGCCGATGCTCCTGCTCGGCATTCCAGAGATCGAGCGCAACCTGGGCGTTCATCCAGAAGCGGGAGGAGTTGCCGAAAAGCAGCGAGAGCCGAAGGGCCATGATCGATGTGAGGGCGCGGCGCCCGTTGAGCAGTTCATTGACGGTCTGGCGAGAGACCTTGAGAGCAGCTGCCAGAGAGCTTACGGAAAGTCCGTAATCCGGCATGAAATCCTCGCGCAGCATTACGCCGGGATGGGTGGGGGGAATCAATCGTTTTTTTGTATTGGCTATTGCCATGTTGCACCTCATGTTAATGATAGTCCGTGATTTCGACATCATAGGCATCGCCATCCGTGAAAACGAAGCATATGCGCCACTGGTCGTTGATTGAAATGGAATATTGCCCTGTTCGATCATCTTTCAAGGCATGAAGCCTGTTACTTGGCGGTATCTTTAAATCATCAGGAGAGGTTGCGTAATCCAGAAATTCCAGCCGTCGAATGGCCCGCTGAATGATATCCGGCGGCAAACGGCGCGAACGTCCTGTCAGGTATACTGTCTCAGTATGCTTGTCAGCGAAAATTTTGATCATGGCTTAAATGTAACGCGTAACGTGACAGCTGTCAACAGCCCTTTAACATAAGGAACTTCACCCATGCCAACCATATTCATCTGTGACGACGAAACCGAGATCCTCAGTTACCTGGATAAGCTGCTGCGCGCCAGTGGCTATGATGTGGAAATCTTTTCCCGGGGAATCGATCTGCTGGCGCGGCTCAAAAACATGGACAAAGCGACCTGCGACGTGATTCTACAGGACGTGCGCATGCCGGATATGGACGGCCTGCAGGTGCTCGACCAGGTGCGCGCCTTTTGCCCCGAAGTTCCTGTGGTGATCATGACCGCCCACGGCACCATTGATGATGCGGTCAATGCGATTAGACAGGGGGCCTACGACTACATCACCAAGCCGTTTCCCAAGGAAAAACTGCTGGGTCTGCTGGAGCGGATGCTTGACCACAGCCGCCTGGCCCAGGAAAACCGCCAGTTGCGGGAGGAACTGCATCGCGGTGCCGGCGGCAGTGGCGGTGATGCCATCATCTTCCGGAGCGCTGCCTTTCGCGAGGTTTATGACCTGACCCTGCAGGTGGCGGAGAGCGACGCCAATATCCTGATCATGGGCGAATCGGGAACCGGCAAGGAGTTGATCGCCAGTGCCCTGCACCGCAACAGCCCGCGCCGGGGCAAACCCTTTGTGTCGCTCAATTGCGCCGCCCTGTCGGATACCCTGCTGGAGAGCCAGCTGTTCGGTCATGTGCGCGGCGCCTTCACCGGCGCGGTCATCAATCAGAAGGGGCTCCTGGAGGAGGCCGACGGCGGCACGCTCTTTCTGGACGAGATCGGCGATGTCAGCCCGGCGGTGCAGGCCAAGCTGCTGCGGGTTATCCAGGAAAAGGATTTCATTACCCTGGGCACCACCCGGACGCGCAAGGTGGATGTCCGGTTCGTGGCCGCCACCAATAAGGATCTGCTGAACGAGGTCAGGGACGGGCGTTTTCGCGAGGATCTCTATTACCGCTTGAACGTCATCTCGATCAGTCTTCCACCTCTGCGGGAGCGGCGGGAGGATATCGAGCCGCTGGCCCGACATTTTCTGGAGATCTCGACCCGCAGGATGAAAAAGGATGTGCGCGGTCTCGATGGCGAGGCCTTGCAGACGCTGCTGCAGTATGATTGGCCGGGTAACGTGCGTGAGCTGGAAAACGTTATCGAACGCTCGGTGATCCTGGCCAGAGGTGGCCTGATAACCGCCGGATTGCTGCCGCTCGGCACTCGCCGGGAGCTTGCTGCTCCGGCATGTTCGACCCAGCTCGTGGCGCTGGATGTGGTAGAACGGCAGCATATTACCTCGGTATTAAAGGAGACAGGATTTCATAAGAGCCGCGCTGCTGAAATTCTGGATATCTCCCGCAAAACCCTGGACCGCAAGATCGCCGAGTATGGTCTGGGAGAGAGGGACAAGGTGTGAGACCATACCTGCGCTATTCGATCCGTTTAAAACTGACGTTGGCTACTCTGACACCACTTGTGACTGCTGTTGTCCTCTTCTGGGTGATCGGCGCGTCAACGCTGTATCTGGGAATCGGCGATCACTCCTTTTCCGATCTGCCTTC
>MHXL01000146.1:883-1220 GCA_001824455.1 Desulfuromonadaceae bacterium GWB2_53_15 | reverse complement strand
TCTCCTTTTCGTGACGATGATCGGCGTCTCTCTTTCGGCGTGGCTCGGTTCCAGCCTGGCCCGGCCGATCAAAGCCGTGGAGGAGGGGGCGCGCTTGCTGGCGCTGGGCGAACATATCCCGGATATCGTCGTTGGCGGGCATGACGAGATTTCTGTCATGGCGGAAGAATTCAACATGATGAAACATCGCCTTATTGAACGCGAAGACGAAATTCTTTCACTAAATCGGACTCTGGAAGAAAAGGTCGCCACGCGAACCGAGCAATTGAATGAAAAAACCCAGTGGCTGCTTGTGGCTCAGCAGGAACTTGCCCGCGCAGAACGACTCGTCGGTATC
>MHXL01000146.1:0-865 GCA_001824455.1 Desulfuromonadaceae bacterium GWB2_53_15 | reverse complement strand
GTGGCTCACGAAATCAACAACCCGCTGGCTATCATTCGAGGCAATGCCGAATTGTTGCAGATGGCCGCCGGCAAGCAGGGTGAACAGCATGACGAGCAAGACACCATTATTCGTCAGGTAGGGCGCATTGAACGCATTGTCAGAAACCTGCTCACCTTCTCCCGTGCCGGGACAAAACAACTGAGCACCATAAGATTAGTAAACCTGCTGGATAGCATCCTCGACCAAGTCGGACACCAGATCCCACTGGAAGACTTTGTAATTGCACGGGACTACCTGGGTAAGGAGATTGTTGTCGAAGGGGATGAGGACCACCTGAGGCAGGTCTTCACCAATCTGATTGTTAACGGTCTGCAGGCCATGGAAGGGCACGGCATCCTGTCGGTTGACGCGAATCTGGACGAAAATGGCAATCAGGCGATTGTTAGCGTGGTTGACAACGGCCCCGGCATCAGCCCGGATAATAGAGAAAAGCTGTTTACTCCCTTTTTCAGCACCAAATCAGGGGGAACCGGGCTCGGGCTGGCCATCTCCTATGGCATAGTCAAGGACCATGGCGGAGAGATCCGGGTTGAGAGCAAGGTGGGACAGGGAGCCGCATTTATCGTGGTGTTGCCGCTACGGCAGTCACTGCAGTCGGTCGGGGGTGGCGATGCTTGAGGGTGCGTTTGAGGTGGTGGTAGGAGTGGAAGCTGGTGAAATGCCCTGAAGGGTTGCTGATATTAGTCAGGAGTGGTCAAAGTTACAAATAGTGGCAGGCAAGGCACGCTCTAGTGTATATAATGGTAGAAAGTTGCTTGAAAAAGAAGCTGAGGAGGAAACCATGCACCATATCCATCCGGTATCGGAGTTACGCAGCAACCTG
>MHXL01000145.1:5739-10647 GCA_001824455.1 Desulfuromonadaceae bacterium GWB2_53_15 | reverse complement strand
ATTCTCATGCTGTTTAACCCGCTGATTCAATGGGTTAGCTTGGTCCGACCCCGGAATGGGGATTGTTACTTGTATGGGAAACCTATGATTTAACGAGTTAAGCGAGGAGACAATGATGAGAAACATAATTGCAGCGATTAAAATGTCGATTCCGGTGTTTATTCTTCTGACAACAGGGTGTACCGCTAATTACTCCGTAATTCCAGATGAGTTTATAAACCATGTCGCGGAGAATCAATATAAGACGGAAAATCCAACTGGTTTCTATGTCGTTTCACCGCTCGCAGCGCTGTTTTTTAATCATAAGTATGACGCAAATAATATAAGGAAAGTACTATGTCGAGATAAGGCTGGAAACCTTTTATATCTGTATCCAGATCGTAATACACAATTAGAAATAACGTCTAAATCCACAAAGGACGTAGTTAAAATGTATTTTGACACGGTGTTTTTCGAAGGCAGTAAATTAGTTGGCTTACGTTCACGATTGGTCCCTGGCATGACAAGAGAGATTGCTTTGACAGATATTGAAAAAATAGAAATTTATGCAGAATTTCCACGAACAGAAAAGTTAGACCAGAAGTGATTAGACCGCTTAACCAGGCTTACGACCCGCCCGAAAAGACAAGCGGGTCAAAGCCATGCCCGTTGGGCAATGACTAAAGAGGCAATAATGAAAAGAGCTATCACACTGATCTTGCTTGTGGCCTTCCTGATGGCATCTCTGAGCGGTCTCGCTTCAGCAAGTGACCGAAGCAAAATAGTCGGAAAGTGGGCTTCGACAGTCCGTACAAAAGGTGGCTTGGGCGCGAGATACAATTTTGAAGAGAGTGGAATTGTAATGAGCTCATTCGGGGCGCTTGTTGATTTCGATTACCAAATCGAAGGTCAAATGATTAAGACTAATTTGAAAGGTGATAAAGATCAGACGGACTCAACGCCTTTCGAAATAAGAGGAGACAAGCTAATCCTCAATCCATCTGATGCAGACAAACGGCAGGAGATGACTCGAACTGCCGTTACCGCTGCGAATGCACATCCTATCGTTGCAATTTGGTCATACAAGCACTACACCGGCGGAATGGCTACGATGCAATACACAACAAAAGGTTTAGCTCAACTGAGCGTGCCTTTCGACTCTTTAAGTGGCAAGTATAAGGTTAAAGACCAAGTACTGCACATCGAGTTTGATGGCATGCAAGCTCTTGAGAGAAAATTCCAACTGAAGGGGGATCGCCTCCTCATTCTTCCGGATGGCAAAAGAAAGCAAGAAGAATATTTACGGGTCCATCCTTGATGGGCCCAACAACGGCGCAGACGTTGACGCGACAAAACCGCCGCGCAGGTCACGCCGCGAGCCGTTGGGTAAAAGAAGAAATATGAAAAAGACGAACAAACACTGAGTGAAGTCGAACTCCAACGAGAATATCCATTAGCCGATTTGGCAGAAGGATGGTTCTTCCGCTGTGAAGAAACTTCGACGAGTTGCTACCAAGTGGAAGGAATGGATATATGGGGCCGGATAGTATCGGTGACGGGGTTTGATTCTGATGCTCTTCTACAGAGATGCGTCGCAGACGCCAAAGCGATTAACTCAGAAATCCAACTAACGGCCACTCAACACAAGTCATGAATGCTGCGGTATCAGCCTAATCTCCAGTTTGCAGTTGACAGCGGCAGCGTACTTGCGAAGCATTTCAAGAGATGGAGAATGGCGGTGCGACCCGAGTGACGCTTCTACTCTCGCCAATGAGGGTTGAGAAACACCCATTTTAGCCGCTACTTGCTCCTGGGTCATCCCCGCCTGACGGCGTGCCGCTAGCAGGGCATCCAGAGCGGCAAATTCATCATCCAAGGCTTCCCATGCTTTCTTGAAATCGGGGTCTTGCAGGTCTTTTTCCAATTTTTTCTTGGGGTGGTACGAAACTGGTTTATAGCTCATTATTAATTACCTCCTTCTGCCGAGTGAGCGCAATATCGAGTTCCCGTTTTGGTGTCTTATCCGTCTTTTTTATGAAACTGTGAAGAATAACGATCTTTCTTCCGACCATTGTGCAGAAAAACGCTCTTCCAATTCCTTCTTCTGCCTTGGCACGGATTTCAAATAGGCCGTTACCAAGTGCACGTGTATGCGGCATTCCCAAGTTGGGACCGTATTCTTCCATGCGTACGGTCAATGCTCGAAATCGAGCACGCAAGCCAACAGGCCAAGCATCAAGCTCGGCCTCGACAGTTTCATTGTAATATGAAAGTCGGAAAACCATGATTCAAATATACCACGCATGTTATAAAAGTAAAGGTTTTAAAAGCGCGGCCCCAACCATCGGCAACTGCCTGAATCAGGACTCTGTCACGCATGCTCAAAATCCAGACTCAAGGCGACGTAAAAACAAAAATTGACATGCGTACCAATATTGGTACAATGGATCACAGATGACCGATATTTCTTTTGTCCTTAAAGTCGTATTTTATCATTCCGAAGCCGGCAATGAGCCGGTTCGGGAGTGGTTGAAGGATTTGCATCGTGATGACAAACGTCAAATTGGCGAAGATATCAAGACCGCCCAGCTTGGCTGGCCTTTGGGAATGCCGCTCATCAAAAAGATCGATAAGGACTTATGGGAAGTACGAACAAGGTTGGCAGACGGTATTGCGCGGGTTTTCTTCACGGTCGACGGCAACTACATGATTTTACTGCATGGATTTATAAAAAAATCACAGAAGACCCCACAAAACGAACTCAAGACGGCATTGAGCCGCCTTGGCACCTACAAAAGAGGCCCAAAATGAAAAACGAACATTTAGGATCAAACTTTGACGATTTTCTTGAAGAAGAAGGTTTGCGTGCAGAGGCAGAAGCGGCAGCAATCAAAAGAGTCATTGCATTCCAGATAGAGCAGGAAATGAAACAAGCGAACCTTTCAAAAACCGCTATGGCCGAAAAGATGCACACCAGTCGCACGGCATTGGACAGACTCCTTGATCCCGCCAATGTTTCTGTCACTCTCCAAACCCTCGAAAGAGCGGCCCTTGCCCTCGGTAAAAACCTCAAAGTAGAGTTAGCATAACCATCGGCAAGACCCGCCGAGGGCGGGTCAGCCTCAGCCCGGTTGGGCAGCATTCCAAAGAGGTCAACGATGTATTTGGTAGAGTTCTGATTGATTGTTGTATTGGCGAGTATTCTGCTGACACGAGCTTATTCTGGTTATTTAGGCGCTATACGATGATAATCGGCCTCTACCTGATGAGTAAAGGCCGTAACAAGAAGAATCAACAATAAAATCTGGGGGAATCAGGCCGCGAGCAGTTCTTTCAAAACATCCGGTTTTTTTATGGCAATAGTGATGAGGGACTTCGCTGCGCCCGACGGTACACGACGCCCCTGTTCCCACTCCTGAAGGGTACGGAGCGACACTCCGAGCAATTTAGCAAACTCGCTCTGTGAGAGGCCAATCCTCTGGCGTGACGCTGCCAAAGGGGAAACTTCCACCGTAGTCAGACGTCCGACCCTGCCGGCCTTGATATCCCGCACGGACTGGAGCAGTTCCTCAGCAATATTGCGTTTTGCATCTCGTTCGAGCAGTTTTTTTTCATCGAGTGGCATGTTGCATCTCCTCTTTGAGGGCTTTGAGAATGTGGCCAGGAATGCTATCAACAGCGCTTTTGGCATAAATCAGAAGCAACCAGATTTCACCTGCTGACCCCTATGGGTCTCCCCTTGGTTACGAAACAGATTGCAGTGAAGGGGAAAAACGCTCAAAACCAGCCGTTTATTTGCACGCTGTTGGCCACAGTGACAGCAATAAATATCGAAGTAAGTGGAAATATCAGTGTCGACGCCGCTAAATCCGCAGCAACGAAAGTGCTGAGAAACTTTACGAAAACAAATTTCTCTAAACTGGATAAATAGCAGGGACGGGGACATTCTTTTGCAAAAAAAAAGGGGGCCAGTACATGAAGACAGAAATTTGTGAGATTTTGCTATGCATAACCGTGTTAATGGTATTTTCGCTTAATCCGGCGGTTGCCGCTCCCAGCGTTCCGATCCGGGCACAGGTGGCGCCTTCGCCTTTGTTCAAACGCGAACTGGCTCTTCCGCAGGCGTCCCTGGCTGATCTGGTTATCACAAATATAGCCGTGATCCAGGATGGAACGGGGGCCATTGTCGCGCAGTTGCAGATCAAGAACATTGGGCAGGCGCCGGTGACGATCCCCGTAGGCACAGTGATCGCCAGGGGGGACGTCCAGGGCGGGAGCGTCACGTTTCCCTCGAAGACCGTGGACTACGGTTTCGCACTGTTCCCCGGGACTTCGTTCTCGATTGGCGTGCCGTCTTCCGGCTGGTGTCCCGGGGGCAAGCCCGGCTCGGTGACGTTTCGCGTGAACCCGGATAATGCGCTGGCTGAGAGCGACAAAAGCAACAATGCCTTCGTGCTGCCCGCCAGCAGCCTTTACGGCGACATCAGCTCCGCCGTGGTCTGGCTGGAGTCCCAGCGTTTTCCTCCAGTCGGCATCAGCGGGCTCATCGAACCTGGCATGAGGAACACGCTGCCGCTGGGCGCTGGCGCGGACATTATTGTCGGTTTCACGAACCCCGGGCCCGGGTTCGTTGTTGTGTGCCCCGGCACCACCCTGCTGCGCGACGTCCAGAGCCCATTGTCGGGTGTGTACGGGCTGAAATCTTACAAGTTCCCGGCGGGCACTGTCGTTCGCCCGGGAGGGGGAACCACGGTGAAGCTGCAGGCCGCGGTGGGCGCTGTAGTGCTGAATACGGGCAGCTACCCCTGGCATTTCCTGCTGAACCCCGAGGGGACCATTGTCGAGTCCAGCGTGGCCAACAATGCCGCGAGTGTTACGGTGAGGGTCACGCCGCAGATCCAGTGAATGGGATCATGCCCCGGCCTTCTG
>MHXL01000145.1:940-5529 GCA_001824455.1 Desulfuromonadaceae bacterium GWB2_53_15 | reverse complement strand
CACCAGGCTGATCCTGCCGTAACGCTCCTTTACCCGCCAGCGGGTAACAGCGTGTTTGCCGTGGCGGGCCTTGCCGGACTGGCGCAGCCGTTCGGTCGGGTGACGGCCGATGATCCCTTCAATCTTGCCCGTATCCTCCGCCGGACTCCCGTAAACCAGGGCCTGATAGATCCGCTTGATGGAATGTACGCTGAACTGGGATGATAGCGACTGATGGCTGCGGTCGTTCTTGGCTGCCACCAGCACGCCTGACGTGTCTTTGTCCAGGCGGTGGACGATACCGGGCCGCAGTTCGCCTCCGATGCCTGACAGGTCGGTACAGTGGGCGAGCAGGGCATTCACCAGGGTGCCTGAGCTGTTGCCTGCGCCGGGATGCACCACCATGCCGGCCTGTTTGTTGATGACGATCAGGTCGCTGTCCTCGTAGAGTACCTCCAGAGGAATCGCTTCGGGCAGCGGCTCGGCGACTTGCAGCGGCGGGATCTCGACCGAGATGTTCTCGGCTCCTTTCAGTTTCAGCGAGACCTTGGCCTGTTTGCCGTCCACCAGTACGTTGCCGGTCTCGATCAGGCGCTGGACAGCGGCACGGGTTTCTCCCGGCAGCTCGCGGGAAAGGAAAAGGTCGAGCCGCATCGGTTCGGAGTCAAGGGGGAATGTCAGTATGCTGGAATTCATGATGGTCTTCTTCCTTATGCGTAACGTACTAAAATGAAAGGCGCACCCGTTGCGAGCGCGCCTTTGGAATTGTGTCGATACGACGGGGTAGTTACCAGATGGATGACTCGATCTTGCCGGCCCGCTTGATGAGCACATCCACCATGGCGATGTCGAAGACGTTCTGGGGATTCAGCTCAGGCGGCACCCGTGAGAAAAAATGCTGGCGCCCTTCTTCCAGCTCTTCCTGAAGGACATCAAAGATGTTGTCATTCTTGATGCCGCTTTCCACCTTCTCCTTGTTGTACATGGCCACATCAGAGATGATGGCCCGCGCCAGGCGCTTTGCCGAAACAGGATTGTCGATCATGTTCATGTTTGTATGCCCTCACTCTTGGAAGATGCTAAATGTGCGGTTTTATTGCAGCCGCAAGGCAAAATAGATGCTCACGTCGCCGCGTCGTACCAGGATGGTCAGGCTGGTACCCCTGATCGCTTTTTGGATTATACGCTGATACTCGGCACTGGTGGTGATCTTTTTGCGATTGATGGAAATGATCACGTCGCCGCGCTTTATGCCTGCCTCGGCTGCTGCGCTGTTGCGGGCTACATCCAGGACGATTACGCCGGAACCCTGTTCAGCGTCATCAACCACCAGGCCGAGCGGATCATTCTGGTCCTGTCGCCCTTCAATGCCTGCTTCGCGCTGCACCTTTGGCGCTTTTTCAGCACTCATCAGCGAGAGGCTCAGGTCGATGGATTTGCCGTCCCGGAAGACCGTGACCCTGGCCGGTGTGCCTATAGCTGACTCAGCCACCAGGCGTTGCAGGTGCGAAGGGTCCTTGACCTCGGAGCCGTTGAAGGCGGTGATGACATCCCCCTGACGGATGCCGGCCTTTTCGGACGGGCCGCCCTTGAGGACATCGTTGACCAGGGCGCCTTTTGCCTGGCGCAACCCGAATGACTTGGCCAGTTCCTCGGTGACCGGCTGAATAGTAACACCCATCCAACCGCGGCTGACGCTCCCCTTCTTGATAAGCTGTGAGAAGATCGGTTTGGCCATGTTGACCGGAATGGCAAAGCCGATACCCTGTCCGGCCGCAACGATGGCGGTATTGATGCCGACTACCTCACCATAAACGTTCAGCAGAGGGCCGCCGGAGTTGCCGGGATTGATGGAGGCGTCGGTCTGGATGAAGTTTTCATAGGTTTCTATGCCCATGTTGGAGCGCCCGGTGGCTGAAATGACCCCCACGGTTGTGGTGCGATCAAGGCCGAAGGGGTTGCCAATGGCAATGGCCCACTGGCCGACATCCAGTTTGTCCGAGTCCCCCAGTACTGCGGTGGGAAGTTCTGAGGCCGAAATCTTGATTACGGCTATGTCGGTTTTCTGGTCGCCTCCCACTACTTTGGCGTCGTAGACCTTGTCGTTGGAGAGCTTGACCTGGATGCTCTCGGCGTCACGCACAACATGGTCATTGGTGACGATGTAGCCGTCCTGGCTGATAATGAAGCCTGAACCGAGGCTCTTGTCGCGCCGGTATTGGGGACCGCTGAAGAAATCCTCGAACAGGGGCGACATCTCGAAGAAAGGTTGTATAATCTTCTTTTTGCTGATGGTGGAAATATTGACCACGCAGGGGGTGACTTTCTTGGCCACGGCGCTGAATGCCTTCTGGGTGGCGAGGATGTCGGCCGGTACGTCCTTGATCGGAGCCTCTGCTTCGCCTGCCTTGCGCTTTGACTCGAAAAAGAGCGGTGACTCTCCCTTGCCGGAACATCCGGACAGCCCGGATAGAGTCAGGGAGCAGATGAATAGACATGCTGTAAATTGAAGTGAACGCGCCATAAATTTCTCAATTAGTGGAGATTGAAATCAAGGGTAAAAACAGTAAAATAGTAACTAGATTTATATGTTAAGTCAATGGAATTCATGTCTGGGATGGTTCGTTTTGGCTGCTGTTTTATCAGCTATAATAATGTTATTGAATAGCGGGTTAGTTTATGCAAACATAGCCAAGCGGTAGATGCAATACCTTATATAGGCTTGGTTAGGAGGAAAGCGTGGGCGACATCAAGGCACAGATCAAGGGATTCCGCATCGGAGGCAAAATCCGGGCGCTGCGTCAGCAAAAAAGATTGACCTTGCAGGAACTTTCACAACTGACAACCTTATCCAAGCCGCTGTTGTCGCAGATAGAGAATGAACAGGTAGTGCCTCCCCTGGCGACGCTGCTCAAGATTGCCAAGGGGCTTAATGTCGGAATTCACTTCTTCTTTGAGGATGAGGGCAACCGCCAGAATTATGTCCTGACCAAGCGGGAAGATGTGCGCGAGGTTGATTCAGTGCCCCGCCCGATTGTAAATGATGTTTCGCGACCATATCTGTATCATTCCCTGGCCCAGGGCTTGCGCCACAAGCATATGGAGCCCTTTCTGGTGGAATTTGAAAAGCGGGAGTGGGATGACAAGCTCTTTTTCAAGCATGAAGGTGACGAAGAATTTCTGTATGTCACGGAAGGGGAGTTGGAATTCCATTATGCCGAAGAAATCATCCAGTTGCGTTCGGGCGACAGTATCTACTACGATTCCAGCCGGCCCCACGGCATGGTAGCGGCGGGCCAGGACAAGGCCCGGGCCGTGGCGGTGCTGTACACAAAGGAATAATACCAATTCCAAATCAAGGCGCTATCTTCGTTGGCTCGTCTTCGTCTCCTCAATCCTTGCCGCCTTGATTTCATCATTGATTTGAAACCGGAATAAACATTTTGCCCTGGCTGGATTTAGAAACCTGCCCGGCCATAGCTGAAAAGGGAACATGAAGGGCGGGTTTATTCCGGCCCTTTTTTTGTTGCCGCCCACTCCAGCAATGTCCGCACCCGCTCCACTGCCGGTGGGTGGGAATAGTGGAAGATCGCGTAAAACGGATGCGGGAAGAGGTTGGAGAGGTTTTCCACCGACAGCTTGACCAGGGCCGAGGCCAGATCCTGGGGGCGGCCGGTCAGGTCAGCGGCGAAGCGGTCGGCCTCGCGCTCGTGACAGCGTGACCGCCAGGCCGACAGCGGTGTCAGCGGGAACAGGGCCAGAGAACCGATAAAGCCGAGGATGACCATTCTGGCCGGCAACGACAGCTCCGTCGGCAGTCCCAGCAATCCTGGCAATCCTTCCCAGTTCAACAGGCGGAAGCTGATCCAGGCCCCAGCCAGTGCCAGCATTTCCGCCACCAGCAGCCGTTTCCAGATATGCCCCTTTTTCCAATGGCCGATCTCATGAGCCAGCACAGCCACAATCTCGCCATGGGTCATCTGTTTGATCAGCGTATCGTAAAGCACTATCCGCTTGACCTTTCCGATGCCGGTGAAATAGGCATTGGAGTGCCTGCTCCGTTTGGATGCGTCCATCTGCATGACTCGCCCGACCTTTAGCCCCGCCTTTTCCATCATGATACGGATCTCATCCTCCAGCCCTTCTTCGGTAACCGGTTCGAATTTATTGAACAGGGGCTCGATCACGTAGGGCGAGAGGAACATCATGAACAGGCTGAAGACCGCCATGAAGGACCAGACCCAGATCCACCAGTGTTCAGGGCTCCACTGGATCAGCCAGAAAGCGGTGGCGATCAGGAATGTCATTAAGATCGCGCCAATCAGCTGTGATTTCAGGAAGTCGGTCATCCAGAGCCGGACAGTGCTGGTGTTGAAGCCATAGCGGGCCTCGATGCGGAAGGTGCCGTACAGGTCAAAAGGGATCCCCAAAAGGGTCTGGAACCAGGTCAGCAGCAGAAAGAAGAGGATGCCCGTGATGATGAAAGATCCGTTCAGGCCGGCAATAAAACGGTCATACAGGGCAATTACTCCGCCGAACAGGAAGATGACCAGCAGGATGTTGTCGAACAGGGAATCCCACAGGCCCAGACGGCTGGAATCGAAGGTGTA
>MHXL01000145.1:455-888 GCA_001824455.1 Desulfuromonadaceae bacterium GWB2_53_15 | reverse complement strand
GGCACCTTTGAGCCATACTGTTTGAGGTGTTGCAGGTTGATGTGCCGCAGCCAGTAGCTGAAAGCGGTTACGGCGGCGAAGATCAGAAACAGGGTAAACTTCATGGAATGGGATATCCTCTCAATTTTGCAGCTGATGACAAAGAAGGCACGGAAGTCGTTGTTCCGTGCCTTCTTCATACTACTATCCGGATTCGCTTAAATCAGGGCGATTACTTCCGTAACGCACTTGTCGATCCCCTCGTAGGCCTCGGAGATATGGGTCGCCAGCATATAGGCCGGGGTGGAGACGATCTTGTGTTTGCGGTCGATGACGAACTCACTTACCGGACATGTCTGGTGGATTGCGCCGGTCTTTGTGATTTCGGCCGCAGTTCCCTCATCATTGCCGATGGTCAGGGTGGGCTTCAATTCTTGGCCCAGCACTGCCGCAA
>MHXL01000145.1:0-245 GCA_001824455.1 Desulfuromonadaceae bacterium GWB2_53_15 | reverse complement strand
CGATGCGGGCCGACTCCACCAGGGCATTGCGCTTCTCTTCGCTGTCCTGCATGGTCAGGTGGTTGGTTACTGGAAAGTCGGCATTGGGCGCCATGCAGACTGCCTGAGCGCCGTGCCGGTCAATGGACAGCAGGGTAAAGACAGCCTCGTGAATCTCGCTGCCATCACGCACTCCACATCCTGACAGAACAACTCCGATCTTTTTCATAGTCGTTTCTCCTTCAATCGTTATGTTCTCACTTCTG
>MHXL01000144.1:11863-13502 GCA_001824455.1 Desulfuromonadaceae bacterium GWB2_53_15 | reverse complement strand
TTCTGTGAACTCCTCTTCCGGCAGCGCCTCAATGGTGGTGATCATGGCCGAGTGGCCGGTACCGCAGTACGAGGAGCAGAACAGGTCGTAGGAACCGGGTTTGTCGGCCACGAACCAGGTGTAGTTCTTCATGCCCGGCACCACGTCGCGTTTGACCCGGAAGGCGGGCAGGTAGAAGCCATGGATCACGTCTTTAGAGACCAGCTCCACCCTGATTGGCTTACCTACCGGCACGTAGAGCTTCGGGCTGGTCCTGCCATCGGGATAGCTGAAGCTCCATGACCACTGGCGGGCGATAGCGGTCACCTCCATCGCCCCTTTGGGGACGTTGCGCAGGGAAAGGTATCCGGCCCAGCCGTACCAGAACATGGCCAGCACCAGCAGGGTTGGGAGCACGCTCCAGATGATCTCCAGCCAGAGGTTGGAGGCGACGTCCGATGTCGGTTCCGGCGCGCGGGAGCGGTGATAACGGACCACAAAGGCGATCACCGTGGCGGTGATGCCGATCAGCAGCACCAGGCAGGCACCGAAGATGAACATGAAGACCGGGTCGATCGCTTCGGTTGTGGTTTGCAGGTAAGCAGGATTCACGGCGTCTCCTCAACCCTTGTAAACAGGATAAGCGCGTTAACGGTAGAGCACATCGAAAAAGGTGAAACCGATAAAGATGGCCAGGGTCGCCAGGGTCAGGAACAGGAGCCAGCGCAACAGCCGTCCTTCGTACTTCATGTGCATGAAGAAGGCAATCACCAGCCCAGACTTGAGGCAGGCGATGGCCAGAGCCCCCAGCACCTTGTAGCCACCCAGTTCGACCCGGGTGATCAGCACGGTCAGGCCGGTCAGGGTCAGGAGTACCAGCCAGACCGTGGTCAATTTGCCATAACTGATTATGTGTGACGGTTTGTTCATAACCAAAACCTTTACCACCCCCAGCCCCTCCTTAAAAAAGGAGGGGGGTAAAGGAGCGAAGTTTAAAGTCCCCCTCCTGATTCAGGAGGACCCAAAGGGCCTAAAGGGTTAGGGGTGGTCGGGTGTCAGCCCCTACAGAATCAGATAATACAGCGGGAATATGAAGATCCAGATCAGGTCCACCAGGTGCCAGTACAATGCGCCGTTCTCCAGCAGCACATAATCTTCCTTGTTGATCTTGCCACTTTCCACCTTGCTGAGCACCCATCCCAAAAGGGCTCCGCCGATCAACACGTGCAGGCCGTGGATGCCGGTGGTCAGGTAGTACAGGCTGAAAAAGACAGATTCTCCCGGTGCGCCGGACTTCAAGAGTTCGGACCCGGGGTAGATGCCGTGGCCGATCTTGGCGCTCCATTCGAAGTACTTGATGACCATGAAGCCGGAAGCGCACAGGATGGTGCCAATGATCGATCCCACGGCCCGGCGTTTTTCGTTCCGCTGGACGGCGGTAACCGCCATGGCCGCCAACAGGCTGCTGGTCAATAGGATCATGGTATTGGCCATGCCCAGGACCCAGTTCAACTGGCGTCCGGCCGCCGCGAACTCATGCGGATAGCGGGCCAGGTAGACCGCATACATCAGAAACAGGCCGCCAAACAGCAGTAGTTCCGTGAACAGGAACAGCCACATGCCCAGCTTGTCACCGGCGTAGTCTTTGTGTTGTGGGTTG
>MHXL01000144.1:7022-11804 GCA_001824455.1 Desulfuromonadaceae bacterium GWB2_53_15 | reverse complement strand
TGAAATCGGAATTAGACAATTATTCCGCAAAACAGAAATCTTTGCCTTTGAGCTTGTCATGGTACGCGCAGGCCTCTTCGATATTAGTCAGGAATACCTTGTCATCCCAAGGCTTGGTCAGAAACTTGAAAATGGTGCCGCGGTTAATGGCGTTAGTGACAGCATGAAGATCCGGATCACCGGTCAGAATCAATCGGACGACATCCGGATAAATCTCCTTGACTCGCTCTAGAAATTCATTTCCGTTCATTAGCGGCATCCTGAGGTCGGAGATGACCACATCAACACGTTTTTCAGCCAAAACATCAAATCCGTTCGCAGCGCTTGATGCAGTAACCACATGGAATCCTTCTGTTGACAGAAGCCTCTGCAGTGACGTTATGACCTGAGGTTCATCATCTACGACAAGAATGGTATATTTCGAACTCTCTGTTTGTTGGTCGCCAAAGGTCAATATTCGGTTTTCGCGCAGCAGGGTGCAGAACTCATCGGCTATGATCGGTCTGCTGAAAAGGTATCCCTGGATCTCATCACAATTATGCATCCGCAGATAGTTCAGCTGTCCGGTCGTCTCGACGCCCTCCGCAATCACCTTCAGATGCAGGCTGTGAGCCATGGCAATGATAGTTTGTGTAATGGCGGCACTGTTCGGCTCGCTGGTGATGTCCCGGACAAACGACTGATCAACCTTCAGCTTGGTGAAGGGAAAGCGTTTCAGGTAGCTGAGGCTGGAGTAGCCGGTACCGAAGTCGTCCATGGAAAGGGTGGTGCCCAATGCCTTCAACTCGTTCAGGATGGTGGTTGCCCGGTCCAGATTCTGCATGACCAAACTCTCGGTGATCTCCAGCTCCAGGTAGCGAGACTCAAGAGCGCTTTCCCGCAAGATCCGCTCAATGATCCTGACAAGATTTTTTTGGCGGAACTGGCAAGGCGAGAGATTAACAGCAACCGCTATCGCCTGCAGGCCGCTATCCTGCCAACTCCGGTTCTGCCGGCAGGCGGTTTCCAGAACCCACTCGCCGATCGGCTCAATCAACCCGGTTTCCTCGGCCAGAGGTATGAAACCGGCGGGTAAAACCAGTCCCAGTTCCGGGCTCTGCCAACGCACCAACGCCTCCATGCCGGTTATCTGTCCACTGAGCAGGCTCACCTTGGGTTGATAACAAAGGAATAGCTCGTTTCTCTCCAGAGCCCGCCGCAGATGTTTTTCCATGGTCATGCGCGACAGTGAGCGGGCATTCATCTCGCCGGTATAAAAATGGGCACGATTCCGTCCCTGTTCCTTGGCCTGGTACATGGCCAGATCGGCATTCTTGATCAGGGTCTGCGCGATCTCTCCGTCCCTGGGTGAGATGCTGATGCCAATGCTGCAGGTAATCATAAGTTCGTGTTCATTGATTCTGAATGGTTCCGAGAGCGACTCCTGAATGGTTGCAGCTATGCGATCGGCGACATTGGCGATATCGGTGTCGGAAACCATAATTACAAACTCGTCACCCCCTTGGCGCGCAACGGTGTTACCCGTCCTGACACAGGCGACGAGCCGATCGGCAGCAATCTTGAGCAGTTCATCGCCAATATCGTGTCCCAGGCTGTCGTTGATAAACTTGAAATTGTCCAGATCTATAAAAAAAACCGCCACTTGATGGCTGTTGCGCTGCGACATGAGCAGAGCCTGATGGACACGGTCGACAAGAAGGTTGCGATTCGGCAGACTAGTAAGACCGTCGTGGTTGGCTTGATATTCCAGTTGGGCTTCATAACGTTTCCGCTCGGTAACATCTTCAAAGGTTTCGACGACGGCCAGCAGTTCCCCTTTGCTGTTACGAACCGGAGCCGCATTGAAGGCTAGATAGCGATCCATGCCGTTCAGATTATCGAACCACCCCTCGGCATGCAATCCTTCAGGGATGAAGCTGGATTTACCAAACTCCATATAACAATCGGGCATCTGTTCTGGTGGGCCGTCGATAATAAATTCAGCCAGAATCTGGTTACTGGTCTTATAGAACGCCTTCCAGGCCTGATCACCGCCGAGCATCTCTTCTGCCCTGATGCCGGTTAGTTCTTCACAGGCCCGGTTCCAAATCAGCACCCTGCGTTCGGTATTAATGACAAAGGTCGGAACCGCGCTGTTGCGTACCAGACTTTCGGCGAAATCTTTCTGCTCTGCAAGGGCAGCAGCGGCCTGCTTTCGCTCGGTAATGTCCTGAATGATGGCAATATGGGACATTTGCCCCTCCTGCTGTGAACTGCTGATGGATATCTGTACCGGAAAACAGACACCATCCTTGCGGCAGCCGATAGTTTCTTGCAGGGTTCTGAAGGAACGAACGGACTTGCAGCAAACTTCTTCCGGTCTCACTGACGTGAGTCCGATAGAGAAATCCGGAATGATAATGGAAATATCCTGTCCGGCTATTTCCTGCGGAGTGTAACCAAAGACGCTGGACGCTGCGGGATTGATCGATTCGATGGCACCGTCATTATTGAAATTGATTACTGCATCGACGATATACCTCAGGGTTTGTTCGGTTCGGTTCCTTTCCGTCAAGGCAAGGTTGTGAAATGGTCTGACAATGAGCCACCATATGAAGGGGGCGCTCAGAATAGACAAGCTCAGTGAATCTATTATGTTCTGGACATGCATCGGGACACTCAGCAGAAATACATCCAGCAGATACATAACCACGGTTTCGATAGCAAAGACTATCAGCAGCAGTCGTAAGAAGAGACTTACCGGTTTCAGAAAGCGCGTGGTCACGGGGAAATCTTTCATGCTGTTTCCTGGTTTGCTTGATCCTGCTGTTTCGACGAAAGGCAGGGCAGCTCAAATTTTAATGACGCATAATCATAGGGCCCGTGGGTAACCACCGGCTCTTCCATAAAGTTCTCCGTGGGCGGCGGGGTGGGGGTGCTCCACTCCAGGGTGGCCCCACCCCAGGGATTTCCCACGAACGGCTCGCCCCGCAATAGTCCGTGGAACAGGTTGGCCAGCATGATCACCAGTCCGGACGCCAGGATCCAGCTGCCGATGGTGGAGGCCAGGTTCAGGGTGGCAAACTCGGGCAGGTAGTCGTAATAGCGCCTCGGCATCCCCTGTAGGCCTAGCACCTTCATGCTGAAATACATGATGTTGAAACCGGTGAACATCAAGGCCCAGGCCCAGACGGCCGGCTTTTCGGCATAGCGTCGGCCGTAAAACTTGGGCAGCCAGTAGTGCATGGCGGCGAAGAAGGCGAACCCGGACCCGCCGAACATGACGTAGTGGAAATGTCCGACCACGAAGTAGGTGTCGTGCACATGGATGTTGGTGGCGGCCGCGCCCAGGACCAGCCCGGTCAGGCCGCCGATGGAAAAGAGCAGGATGAAGGTCAGGGCGAACAGCATGGGGGCTTCCAGCGAGATGGAGCCTTTGTAGAGGGTCGAGACCCAGTTGAAGACCTTGATGGCCGAAGGAATGGCCACGATGAAGGTCAAAAACGAGAACACCAGGATGGCGGTGTCGCTCATGCCGCTGGTGAACATGTGGTGTCCCCACACCAGAGATCCGGCCGCCGCGATTGCCAGGCTGGAGAAGACGATCATCTTGTAGCCGAAGATCGGTTTGCGGGAAAAGACCGGGATGATGTCGGAGATCACGCCCATGGCCGGCAGGATCATGATGTAGACAGCCGGGTGGGAGTAGATCCAGAACATGTGCTGGTACATGACCGGATCGCCGCCCTGGGCTGGATCGAAGAGGCCGGTGCCCAGCAGCCGCTCGGCCATGATCAGCACCAGGGTCACTGCCAGGATCGGCGTGGCCAGGATCTGCACCCAGGCCGTGGCGTACAGCGACCAGACAAACAGCGGCAGCCGGCCCCAGGTCATCCCCTCGGCCCGCAGGCGATGGATGGTGGTGACGAAGTTTAGTCCGGTCAGGATCGCCGAGAAGCCGATGATGAAGACCCCGAACACGGCTAGAGTGACGTTGGTGCCGGTGCGGGCGCTGAAGGGGACGTAGAAGGTCCAGCCGGTGTCGGGCGGCCCGCCGCCGGTAAAAAGCGAGATCAGGATAATCGCTGCACCGCTGATGTAGAGCCACCAGGAGAGCAGGTTCAGGCGCGGGAAGGCCACATCGCGGGCGCCGATCTGGATCGGCATGACCAGATTGCCGAAGGCGCCCGGCAGGCCGGGCAGGATGAAGAGGAAGATCATCACCACGCCATGCACTGTGAATACGGCATTATAGGTGTCGGGTCCCATGATGGTGCGCCCCGGCGCCATCAATTCGATTCGCAGCACGAGCCCCAGCAGCACCCCTGCCAGAAAGAAGCCGAGAGTGCTGTAAAAGTAGAGCAGACCGATTCGTTTGTGGTCGGTGGAGAAGATCCAGGAGGTGATGCCGCTCTTGCCGGTATCGCTCCAGAAACCGCCATTTTCGCTGGGATGAGTCTGGTCAGCCGAGTTCATGTGTGCTCCGTATTGCGTTGTTTACGCTTCCTGGCGGTAAGAAGCAGAAACGCCAGGAAACTCCCCGCGCAGAGGATGACTACAGTGGCGCTGACCCTGAGCAGGTTGAAGACATAGGTCTTGCCCTTTGGGTCAAAGCTGAAGCAGAAGTCCATCACCGTGCGGATGGTCTTGCCCACCTTTCCCTCACGCGCCTCCAGCAGGGCCAGGCTCAGGTCCTTGGGAAGAAAGGACGTGCCGTACAGGTAGCGGACGATGATCCCGTCCCTGGCGACTATGAAGCTGGCTACCGGGTGGATGAAATCCCGACCCTGGCGCTGGAATCGG
>MHXL01000144.1:199-7005 GCA_001824455.1 Desulfuromonadaceae bacterium GWB2_53_15 | reverse complement strand
CAGCCTATGGATGGCAGCGGCATCCCCGGTCAGGAAGCGCCAGCCATTCTCCGGAAAGGGTGCATTCATTGAGGTCAGGTACATGCGTTTCGATCTGCTGGCCTGTTGCGGATTTTCGGTCTCGTCGAAGCTGAGTGAGATAACCCGGTATTCCGTGCCTGGCCTGGCCTTGATCTGCGGCAGCACTCGCGCCAGCCCAGCTTGCAGGTAGTTGCAGACATTGGTGCAGCTGTAGTAGACCGGCAGGATGATGGTCGGTCCGGTCACCAGCTCGGTCAAGCGGACCGCTTTGCCGCTTTCGTCACGGAAGACAAGATCGAGCGGGATTTTAGCACCCAGACGCTCGTCAAGGCCGACCGATGCGGTTTGATCCTGTTGTTGCAGAGGTGCCTGGTGTTGGTGGTTCTGTTGCTGCTCCTCGCTGTGGGCGGTTGCCGGGTGAGTGGGCAGGGTCAGGGCCAGCAACAGCGCGATCAGGAGATGGTGGGAACATGGTAGCGCGTGTAAGATTGAGCCTGTCATGAGCCCCCTAAACCTAAGCATATGTCTTCCTCAGCAGATGAAACAATAGCCCCGCCAGCAACGCCCCTGCCACGGCGCACGCCCCGGCGATCTTCCGTTTCCGGCGGGCATCGTCAAGCCCTTGCAGCACATTGTCGATCTTCTTCAACTCACCGTTGATCTGTGTCGATTCCTTTTTGACCTTCTCCACATCCACATCGTGGAACAGGGTGTGGAAGCGGTTGCGCACCGCGAAAAGGCTCTGTTCCAATTTTCCGGTATCTGTTCCTTGATTCTTGAAGCCCTCGATCCTGCCGTCAATGGCAACAATCAGGAGTTCGGTCTCCAGCATTGCGTCTTTGATCAATTTTGCCCGCTCGAAATTGTGGCATTGGGTGCAATATTTCTCGCTGATCAGTTCAAGCGAGACCTTGCGCACCAGGTGGCTGCCATGGCAGGTGACGCAGGTCGGCCCGCCTTTGCCCAAGGCAAGTCCATGAGCACTGCTCAGATAGTCCTTTGTCACACCAACGTGGCAGCGGCCGCAGAAGGCGGGTATGTCTTTTTCCCCGGGTACACCCAGAAAGCCGCGGGCCGGGTTCATGGCGTTGGCCATATCCTTGGGGTCGCCACCATGGCAGGCGTTACAGGCGATGCCGTTCACTGCATGGATACTGCTTCGCCAGAGTTTGACCGGCTGGCTGTATTTCTCTTCCAGACCGGAATGACACTGGATGCAGACGATTTCCTGTTGCTCCTGTGCCAGGGCCAGAGACGGAAGAATCGGTAAAAACACCGTTAACAGCAATCCGCTCAAGACACCTTTGAATATCCTTGACTGCCCTGTCCTTGATCTGAATATCATGAGTAGTGCCCCCATATGGTCAGTCCGATCCAGAGTAGCAGACCTCCAATGGCACATACCATGAAGACCGGCCGTTTCAGTGGATGTTTTTCCGCGCCCCGGTCGATGAACGGCAGCAGGGCCAGGAAGGTCATGGCTGCCCCCTGAATTGCCAGGCCGATGATTTCACTGGGGAAGATCTTCAGGGTCTGGTAGTTGGCCAGGAAGTACCATTCCGGCTTGATGTGAGCCGGGGTCAGGTAGGGGTTGGCCGGAAGGAAGGCGGTGGCGGGAAAAAAGACGTGTGGGGCGAAGAAGACCACCCCCAGAAAGCAGGCCAGATAGATCGAGATCGATCTCAGATCATCAAGCATATAATTGGGGAAAAAGGGGATGCCGCCAGGATGCTCTTCGTATCGGTATGTGTCACCCTTCCAGGGGTTGGAGGAATCCTTGATGCCAAAAGGTGGGGTGGAGACGCCGGTGCGCTGGAGCAGGAACAGGTGTGCCCCTACCAGGGCTGCGATGGCAACCGGTATGACCGCCACATGCAGGGCAAAGAAGCGCCCCAGGGTTGCTGGCCCAACCAGCTTGCCACCCCGCAGGAACTCCACCAGGAATGAACCGACTACCGGGATGGCATTTACGCTGTTGGTGGCCACAGTGGTGGCCCAGAAAGAGAGCTGGCTCCATGGCAGCAGATAACCGGTCAGACAGATCCCCTGAACCAGAGTGAAAAGGGTGAAGCCGGTCAGCCAGTTCAGCTCGCGCGGACGTTTGTAGCTCCCCATGAACAACACCGAGAGCATGTGGAGCAGCAGCACCAGTACCATCATGTTCGAGCCGACCGCGTGGCAGGTATGGATCAACCAGCCAAATGGGACGTTGTTAGTGATGTTGGAGACGCTGGTAAAGGCCTTGTCCGCATCCGGCACAAAGTGGATCAGCAGCAGGATGCCGGTCAGTACCTGCAGACTGAAGATAACCAGCAGGATGCTGCCCATGGAGTACCAGACGTTGATGTTGCGCGGCAGGAGGTAGCCGGTCAGTTCCTTCTCAACAATGTCGCGGGCGCCGATGCGTACGTCTATCCAGTCATATAGATATTTAAGCGGTTTCATTCGGTCTCCCGGCCCTGATAAACAGGATAAGTGCGTTAACGAAGTTTTTTTCTGCAAGAAGCGCACAGAAAAAAATTCTAACTTACTGATTATCCGACGGTGATGGTTCCATTAGTCACAACGAATGGGATCTTTGTCAGAGCCTTCGGCGGCGGGCCGGAGATGACGACCCCCTCGGGGGTGAATCGTCCGGCGTGGCAGGGGCAGAGGAAATCCTGCTTGTCTTTTTCCCATTGCACGATGCATCCCAGATGGGTGCAGACGGCGGAAAGCGCTGTCAGCTCTCCACCACGTTTTCTGACCAAAACCGCCGAAGACCCGGCAAACTCAAAGAATTTTGCTTCACCTTCGGGCATGTCTTTCTCCAGGATCGTTACCTTTCCGTTTGTTACCTTGCTTGAACGGGGTGCCAGATAACGAAAAACAGGAAACGATACCGCAGCAGCTGCAAGGGTCGCCAGTCCTCCCAGACAGATACCAAGGAAATTTCTTCTGCCGTCGTTCTCCATATCCCCCCCTCGAACATGCATTATGCATGAACTAGCATAACAACTGAAATCATTAATGCAAGCCATTTAACGCCGTCGGAACCCGGTTTGACAGTTTCTGAATGCCTGATACCATAATCATAGCGGAAAAGGTCTTGTTCCTGCCGCCAATCTAACTGCAACTACCTGGTGGACGGCATGAAAATGTCTTGGCTTATTGCCGGGCTGTTCTGTATGGTGGCCGCTCTGATCGCCGGGATGGTATTGATGTACATCTTGCCATTGGATTTTAGCGAACGCTCTCCGGTCCAGCCGCTCATCTTCAGCCATAAGCTGCATGCCGGTGCGAACGGTATCCCTTGCCTCTACTGTCACCACCATGCCGACAAGTCTCCGGTCGCCGGCATCCCCGCCCTGGCGGACTGCCGTGCCTGCCACTTGTACATTTCCCCGGAAGCTCCGGAAATCAAGAAACTGATGGGATATTGGGACAGGCAGGAGCCGATTGCCTGGGCCAGGGTCAACAACCTGCCGGACCATGCCTATTTCCCGCACATGATGCATATCCGCGCCAAAATTGACTGTAGCATCTGTCACGGCCAAGTTGCTGCCATGGAACGGATCAGCCGTACGGCCAGTCTCAAGATGGGCTGGTGTCTGGACTGTCACCGTCAGCACAAGGCCAGCATCGATTGCTGGACGTGCCATATCTAACGGAGCAATTAATGAAACGCCGAACCTTTTTACAGCTCAGTGGAATGACGGCCGCCGGTGCACTTCTGGCGGGTTGCCAGTCGGGAAACGAGAAGCTGATCCCCTATCTGGTCCCGCCCGACGAGGGGGTGACCCCCGGTCGGGCCACCTATTACGCTAGTTCCTGCGGTTCCTGCCCGGCCGGTTGCGGTATCCTGGTGCGGGTCTCGGAAGGGCGGGCCAAAAAGATCGAAGGCAATCCCGATCATCCGGTCAACCGGGGCCGGCTCTGCGCCCGGGGCCAGGCCATCCTGCAGGAACTCTACCATCCCGACCGGGTACAGCAGCCGCTCAAACGAAGCGGACCGCGCCGTTCGGGAGAATTCCAGAAGATCACCTGGGCCGAGGGGCTGAGCCTGCTCACCGCCAAGCTCAAGGAGCTGCAACAGGGGCAGGCCTCGGACGGTCTGGCCCTGCTGACACCACAACTTTCCGGCTCCCTGGCCGGGCTGGCCAGCGGATTCATGCGCTCCTTCGACTCGCCCCATCTCATCTCCCACGAGTTTTTGGCGCCCGACCTGCTGCGGCAGGCCGAACGACAATCCTTTGGCCAGCCGGGGCTCCCTTTCTACGACCTGGCCGAGACCCGCTACCTGCTCAGCTTCGGCGCCGATTTCGTGGAGAGCCACCACTCACCGGTCCAGTATGGCAACGCCTTCGGCCGCATGCGCCAAGGGCGGGACACGGTGCGCGGTCATTTCACCTATGTCGGCGGCCGCATGTCCCTGACCGCCGCCTCGGCTGACCGCTGGATGCCGGCCCGTCCGGGCAGCGAGGGAGCCTTGGCGCTGGGCATGGCCCGGCTGATTCTGGCCGAAACCCTCTACGACAAGGGCGCTCTGGCCGCCAATGGCCTCAGGCCGGAAGAGTTGCTGGTCCGTTTGAAGCCCTATGACCTGCCGCAGGTGGCCGTCTTGACCGGACTGCCGCAAGAGTCGATTGCCGAGGTGGCCCGTGAGTTCGCCAACACCCGACCGTCTCTGGCCATGGCCGGTGGATCGGTCGCCTATCAGACGAACGGCTTGGAATCTGTCCGCGCCGTACATCTGCTGAATACGCTGTCGGGCAACTTGAACCGTCCCGGCGGGGTCTATCCGGCCGCTTCTGCGAACGGTCCTGAAAATTCCTTCACCGAACTGCGGGCTCTGGTCAACAGCATGGGTGCCGGACGGATCAAACTTGCCCTGATCAAGGGCGATCCGGTCCATTCCGTCCCACCGGCCAGCGGTTTCCAGCAGGCGCTGGACAAGGTGCCCTTCATAGTCAGTTTCTCGCAACTGATCGACGATACCGCCCTGCAGGCCGACCTGATCCTGCCCGACCATGCCGTGTTGGAGAGCTGGGGGGATGTGCTTCCGCAGGCCGGCTCCCGCCAGGCGGTGTACGGGCTGATGCAGCCGGTGGTGACGCCGCTCCATGATACCCGCCAGTTTGGCGATGTGCTGCTGGCCGCAGCCTCCCAGATGGGAGGGGCAATGGCGGCCGCCCTGCCCTGGAAATCTTGCCTGGAGCTAGTCAAGGGTACTGCATCGCAGCTCGGCCACAAGAAGGAGGAGGATTTTGAGGCGCTGTGGGTCGAACTGCTCCGACAGGGGGGGCTGTTTGAAACTAAAACTGTACAAGGCAAGGGCTATCGTTGGTCGTCCGTAGCAGCACTGCCCGACCCGGCCCGGCCCAAATTCGCCGGTGACCGGAAACAGTTTCCGCTGCATCTGCAGGTCTACTCCTCCACCGCCTTTAGCGACGGCCGGAGCGCCCCGCTCCCCTGGCTGCAGCAGCTGCCCGACCCAATGAGCACGGTGGTGTGGGACAGTTGGATCGAGATCAACCCCAAGACCGCCGCCGACCTGGGGATCAGTCACGGAGACCTGGTGGAGGTGACCTCCCCTCAGGGTGCCTTGCGTCTGGCGGCGGTGGTCTATCCCGGCATCCGTCCCGACCTGGTGGCTATCCCTCTGGGGCAGGGACATAAGGGTGGCGGGCGTTATGCCAGGGAGCGGGGGGTGAACCCCCTGACGCTCTTGGCCTTGGTGGAGGGAGACGAGCAACAGCCGGCCTGGAACGCCACCATGGTGCGGGTAACACGGGTATCGCAGAAAGGAAATCTGGTGACGGCCGAACATCCCCAGGGGAGCTATCGCAGCGATTTGGTTGGGATATAAGGTTCGTGCAATTAAGTTATCTGATTAGAACTGATCTACCGCCATTCCCTCAGGGAGAGGGGATTGTTTACCCGCTATGGCGGGAGGTTGGTCTACTCAGGCTAAATTACGTAATATGTAACCGCGAAAGTTGAACCAACCATGGAAAAACTGACCAGTCCGTACAAATGGGGAATGGTGATCGACCTGGACCGCTGCACCGGCTGCGGCGCCTGCGTGGTGGCCTGCCAGGCCGAGAACAACGTGGGCATCTGCGAGAAACAGGAGATCAGCGAGGGACGCAACATGCACTGGCTGCGCATCGAACGTTTCTGGGTGGGGGAGTACCCGGATGTGCGGGTCCGTTTCCTGCCGGTTCTCTGTCAGCACTGCCACGACGCCCCCTGCGAACCGGTCTGCCCGGTCTATGCCAGCTACCACAACCCGGACGGCCTGAACGGCCAGATCTACAGCCGCTGCGTCGGCACCCGCTACTGCGGCAACAACTGCCCCTATGCCGTGCGAGTCTTCAACTTCTACCCCCACGAATGGCCCAAACCGCTGGACAACCAACTCTCCCCGGACATCACCGTGCGCTCCCGGGGGGTGATGGAGAAATGCACCTTCTGCGTCCAGCGTATCCGCCGGGCCAAGGAGGAGGCTAAGGGCGAAGATCGCCCGGTGCGCGACGGCGAGGTCCAGCCGGCCTGCGCCCAGACTTGCCCGGCCGAGGCCATGGTCTTTGGCAACCTGGCCGACCCCCGCAGTCGGGTGGCGCGCCTTTCCCGCAGCCCGCGCCGTTTTAAGCTGCTGGAACACCTGGGCACCCATCCCTCGGTCTACTACCTCAAGGGTGGAGGGAGAGAGCATGTATGAATCACATAGCTTGCAGGCGTCCCATAACTCCCATGAAACCAATGGGACTTATGAGAATTATGGGACAAATGTGAAAACCGCC
>MHXL01000144.1:0-153 GCA_001824455.1 Desulfuromonadaceae bacterium GWB2_53_15 | reverse complement strand
GGCGCTGGTACCTGCTGGTCTTCCTGCTGGGCGCTGTGGTGGCCTGGGGGCTGGCGGCTTTCACATGGCAGGTGACGCACGGCATGTACGTGACCGGCAAGAACCGGCCGGTCATGTGGGCGCTCTACATCACCGGCTTTGTCTTCTGGGTCG
>MHXL01000143.1:6568-7188 GCA_001824455.1 Desulfuromonadaceae bacterium GWB2_53_15 | reverse complement strand
GAATGAAATCATGAAAATTACTGTGGCTGGAAGGGCCAGGAATGCCGGTGCCGAGGGTGATACCATCATGGTGCAGAACCTGAACTCGCTTAAGGAAATACCGGCGCAGGTCATAAATGCGACCACGGTACAGGTTGCTTTCTGAGGTTTAACCCTGATAAACAGGATAAGTAAGTTAAAGAAATTCCTTTCTGCCTGAAAAGCGCGCAGAAAGAAGTTGTAACTTACTAAAAGAGAAGGATTCAGTATGAAACATTGTATGTACATTTTTTTCGCGCTGCTTATGCTTGGCTGCGCAACCCAAAAGACCGACGTGAAGTCCGCAGGCTTCGATGAACAGTTGCGTCCACCTGCGGCGGATTACTCCAGCGGCTCTATCTGGCAGGCATCATCGTCAAGCATCACGGACGATTTCAAGGCCCGCCGCAAGGGAGACATCATCACAATCGTAATTTCCGAGACCGCCAGCGCCTCCAAGGAAGCCACGACTGATACCTCGCGCGGTTCGAGTGTCAATGCCGGTATCCCCAATTTCATGGGTCTGGAAAAGGTGGGTCTGCTCAAGAATAACATCGGAGATCTGTCAAAGTTGATCAATGCCAGCGTGGATTCCCAGTATC
>MHXL01000143.1:0-6555 GCA_001824455.1 Desulfuromonadaceae bacterium GWB2_53_15 | reverse complement strand
AACCTCGCGAAAAGAAAACCTCAATGCCACGATCACTGCCCGGGTTATCGACGTGATCCCCAATGGCAACCTGCTGATCGAGGGGCGGCGCAATGTCAAGGTCAACAACGAGGATCAGGAAATCGTGCTGGAAGGGATTGTGCGGCCTCGTGACATTGCTGCCAATAATACGGTCAACTCGATTTTTGTGGCCGATGCAAAAATCAGCTACACCGGAAAAGGAATAATTTCAGACCGGCAAAGTCCGGGGTGGTTGATGAACATTGTCGACAAACTCTGGCCATTTTGATGAGAAGGCGCTTTACCCGAGGTAACTATATATGTATCTGAACAGAATTTTTATCATATGCGCCATACTCCTGTTGCTGACCTCAAGCGCCCATGCCATCCGTATCAAGGACATTGCCTCCTTTGAGGGGGTTCGGGAAAACCAGCTGGTGGGTTACGGCCTGGTGGTGGGCTTAAGTGGCTCAGGAGACAGCGACCAGACCCGGTTTCCGATACAGTCGGTGGTCAATATGCTGGAACGGATGGGGGTTACCGTCAACCGCGCCGACATAACGGTCAAAAACGTGGCAGCCGTCATCGTAACCGCAACCCTTCCGCCTTTCGCCAAACAGGGTAATCGATTGGATGTGACGGTCTCATCCCTGGGTGATTCAAAAAGCATTGCCGGCGGGACATTGGTCATGACGCCCCTCAAAGGCGGCGATAATCAGGTTTACGCTGTTGCCCAGGGATCGGTTCTGACCAACTCCTTTGCCTTTGGCGGGTCGGCAGCCAGCGCCCAGAAAAATCACCCCACCGCCGGGCGGGTTCCCAATGGCGGACTGGTGGAACGCGAACTACCCAACATGCTGGCCGGCAAGACGAGCCTGCGGCTCAATCTCAGTCAGGCGGATTTTACAACAGCCTTTCGCATCGCCAACGTAATCAACGACAAGTTCAAATCCCAAGTAGCCACGACTGCTGATCCCGGCACGGTAGTGCTCCAGATTCCCGAGGGATACGCCAACCGCACCGTTGAATTCGTGGCCTCCCTGGAGACGCTTGAGGTTAAACCGGATATCACTGCCAAGGTCGTGCTCAATGAACGCACCGGCACCATAGTGATGGGGGATAATGTACGCATCTCTACCGTTGCGGTTTCTCACGGCAACCTATCGCTGGTGATCAAGGAGACGCCCCAGGTTTCGCAACCGGCCCCTTTCAGTAAAACCGGTGAAACAGTGGTTGTTCCGAGAACCGAAATGAAGGTCACGGAGGAATCGCGCCGGTTGATGGTGGTACCTGAAGGCGCCAGTATCGGTGATGTGATTCGAGCTCTTAATCTGTTGGGGGTGACTCCCCGCGACCTGATCGGGATACTTCAGGCCATAAAGGCGGCCGGTGCATTGCAGGCCGACTTGACCATAATTTAACAGGCACACAATCCTGTTTGCCAGGGCCGGAAAGATTTCAAGCGTAAGCTGGTAAATGTATCTGGCTCTCTCAAGAAATTCGGCATTTTGGCGATAAGAAGAAGAGGCACTATGGAGATAGGAATTCCACAAGACATACCCGCCGCTGGAGACGGAGCCGCTGATAAGGCTCGCCAACTGCAAAAACTGGGGAATGCAGCCGCTGGTCTTAGCGAGAAGCAGCGTCTTCAGGCAAAGAAAGTGTCCCAGGACTTCGAAGCGCTTTTTGTCGGCATGATGCTCAAATCAATGCGCTCAACGGTCGGAGAGGACAAAATGACAGGTGGTGGCCACGGCGAAGAAACCTTCCGTTCCTTGCTGGATCAGGAATATGCCACGGCAGCCGTTAAACGGGGCGGAATAGGGCTGGCAAAGCAGATTGAAAAAGAGATTATCCGACAGGAAAGCCGAACCAGCGGTAGGGTGGTCGACCGCAGAGAATAGCTTGCCCCAAACAGATACCGGAGATGAATATATGAAGATGGAAAAGCTGTCAGAAGCGCTCTCTACCCAACAAAAGGTTCTGGAAGAACTTCTGGACCTGCTGGAGCTGGAGACAAGTCAACTGGCGGATGTGAATATTGAAGCCATGGTTGAGATAAACGGCAAAAAAGAGGAAGTAGGTGCCCAGATTCAGACACATACCGGTTCTTTGCGCCAGACGATTGTTGAGGCCGCGACCGGTTTGGGACTGCCTGTGGATACCCCTTTGGGTGAATTGGCTGCAATGCTGGAACAGCAAGGAAACAAAGAAATTTTATTGCAGCACAAACAGTTGAACAAGGTTGCAGAAGGGGTGCGTCAGGCGGCTGAGATGAACCATGAGATTGCGGAGCGTTTTGCAGAAACGCTGAACCATTCACTGACTTTTCTGACGCGGATCATCAACCAGTCAAGTGTCTACGGTGCATCCGGCGGGTATCAGCAACGACCGAGCGGCGCTGTGATGATAAATATGGAGGCATGATATGGGTCTAAGTACGGCTATGGAGATCGGCAAGAATGGTCTCAATATATATCGCGTTGCTACCGAGGTGACCAGCGAGAATATCGCCAATGTCAATACGCCCGGTTATTCCCGTCAAAGGGTCATTTTGGAAACCTCGCCGCCAACCACCGCGAATGGTTTTCCTATTGGAACCGGGGTGCGCATCGCTGCGGTCGAGCGATATTATGACAGCCTGTTGCAGCAGCAACTTGTGAATGCCCAGACCACGCAGGGGTATGACACTACCAAGTCCACTGTGCTGCAACAGATCGAACCCACCTTTAACGAGGTAGGCAGTGACGGTTTGGGTGCGGCTATTTCAAACTATTTCGGTGCATGGCAGGATCTTACTCTCAATCCGGCAGGTTCTGCCGAGCGTCAGGCCGTGCTGAGCCGTGCCCAGATATTGACGGATAACTTTCATTCCGTCAGCAAAGCCCTCACTGACACCATCTCAATCCAGAACGACACGCTTGTGCCGCTGACCGAAGACATCAATGCCACGCTGAACAACATTGCCCAACTCAATGGTCAGATCAAGACAACAGAACTGGTGAATGGTAACGCGAATGAGCTCAGGGATCAACGGGATCAACTGGTGCGCGATCTTTCCCAGCAGATCGGGATCACGTATAAGGAAAACAGTGACGGGACGACCGACATCAGCTATGCAGATGGTGGTGCGGCCCTGGTAACAGATACCGCAGTGGGTTCATTTTCATTGACAAACAATGTAGGCACCGGCCTTTACAACGTCTTTGTGACTCAAGCTGGCGGAGGAACAGCGCTTGTTACACCAAAGACCGGTCAACTGGGCGCGATTTTGGAGCTGCGTGATACAATCATTCCCGGATATTTGAGCAAGGTGGATGATCTGGCCAATTCAATGGTTAGCGAAGTGAATGCAATCCACTCTACCGGCTTCCAACAAGACGCTATAACAGCAGGGACAAATTTCTTCTCCGGGACAACAGCCAAAGATATTGCCCTCAATATATCCACGACAAACCAAGTAGCAGCGTCAGGGGTTGCCGGTCTGGTCGGTGACAGCAGCAATACCCTTAAACTCGCCCAGCTCCAGAATAAACTCACCATGTCAGCCGGCACCACAACCTTCAACAGCTATTACGACAGCCTCGTCAGCCAGGTCGGTCTGGATGTGCAGTCGAGCAAGAACACCGAAGCGCAGGATATCGCCTTTACCAGGCAACTGACAACACTTCGTGAGTCCAATTCCGGTGTTTCGCTGGATGAAGAACTGACCAATCTGATAAAATACCAGCGCTCCTATCAGGCTTCATCCAAGTTGATCACCACCGCAACCGAGATGATGGACATAGTCATCGGCATCATACGTTAATAAGTTCAAAGTTTTTCTGCGCTTTTCCGGCAGAAATCAGCTTAGTACCGCACTAGCCTGGTTATCAGGTTTTGTGCCAGGAGAGTTTATCATGCGCGTTACAGCAAACATGTCTGCCGAAACATCCCTTTACAACATTCAGCAGGGTCGTGCCAAGCTGGACAGGTTGCAGGAGTTGACTTCCTCTGGGGTCATAGTCAATACTCCCAGCGATGACCCGATCAACACCAGGCTTCTGCTGGATATCAGTGACAAGCTCAGGGCCGGCGATCAGTATACCAGCAACATACAAAAGTCCATAACATGGCAGCAATTCACCAATGCGGCCTTGACAGGCATGTCTGATATCATGGCTTTGGCCAAAAAACAGGTAGGTACCATAAACAGCGGCAGCAGCGATGCGACGGTACGTCAGAATGCCGTCTTGCAACTGCAGGCCTTGAAGCAACAGCTGCTCGATATGGGCAATATGCAACTTGGCGATCAGTACATTTTTGGCGGCGCGATAAATTCGACACAACCTTTCAGCGCCACTGCGCCCTATTATGCGGGTGATGAAACCGCGCTCAATGTGGAAATTTCAAGCAACACCACCCTGCAGATGAATGTTCCCGGCAATCAGGTGCTCACTGCGGATACGGCAACCTCCCAACCCTACGGCACTACCAATATATTGCAAGCCTTCGATGATCTGATCACTGCGGTGAACGCCAACGATGTGGCTGGGATTCAGGCTGGTTCGCTGGCACTGGCAGCTGGAGCAAAGCAGATTCAAAATGCCCAGAGCGATGTGGTCTCGCGTTTGACGCGTCTCGACAATGCCGGCAAAATGAACGGCAATATACGAAATACCCTGGAGATCGTCTATAGTAATACCCAGAATGTCGATTACGCCAAGCTGGCTGTGCAGCTGAACCAGCAAAAGCTCGCCTATGAGTCATCGCTGTCGGCAACTGCCAAGCTTTCCCAGATGTCGTTACTGGACTATCTCTAAGCAGTTTCTGCAAACACGATAATTATTCACACAGCCCTCCGGGATTCTTGCTATCCGGAGGGCTGTTGTGTTCCAGTCCCTTTGAAAATGCATTGACCTAACTGCTGTCCGGTCTTATAAATAATCCATGAAGTTTGTCAGTGTTCCCATTCCCTTGAAACGGCGTAAGCCGGTTTCCATTCGTCGCGACGTATTCCGTCTTTCCATGCCGGTTCTGCTCTCCTCCCTGTTTCAGCGCCTTGTATCCATTGTGGATATCTTTCTGACCGGGGGGTTGGGGGCCGCTGCCATTGCCGCCACAGGGCTTGGCCAACTGCTGATGTTTGTCAGCATGACGGTTTTTTGGGGTCTGTCTACCGGCACTACGGTGGTGATTGCTCATCTGTGGGGTGCGGGACGGCGTGAGGATGCCGGCCGGGCGGCCTTTGTGGCCTGCCTGGCCTGTCTGCTGATGACGGCGGCCTGTACGGCCATCGGCTCCGTGTGGGGCGGCGAAATTGCCAGGTTGATGGGGGCTTCGCCTGATGTGCAGGTCTATGCAGCCGAATATACCCGGCTGGTGTTCCTCTGGATGATCTGGACCACCGGTCTGAATGTCCTTTCGGCCATCATGCATGGCATCGGCGATACGCGCACCCCGATGGAGGCCATTATCCTGGTCAACATCCTGCATGTGGTCCTTGCCTGGCCGCTGATCTACGGAAAATTAGGCCTGCCTCCCATGGGGGTCAAAGGGGCGGCCATTGCCATTAACACCTCCGAGTTCGTTGGCTGCAGCTACCTTTTGTTTCAAGCCCTGCGGAAGAAATATATCGCTTTCAGCCGCCCGGACCTGCAAATCTTTGGCAGGATCTGGCGTGTCGGCTGGCCGGTGGCTCTTGAGCGGATAGCCCAACAGAGCGGCCAGTTGTTCTATTCCAGCATTATCATCGGCTATGGCACCAGCGCCTATGCTGCGCACCAGATCGGACTCTCCATCGAATCGCTCTCATTTATGCCGGGAGCTGGTATGGGTATTGCCGCTGCAACCCTGATGGGGCAGTCCCTCGGAGCCGGCAAACTTCGCCGTGCCCGCATCAGCCACAACGAAGCCTTGCGCCTGGCGGTGGTAGTAATGACCGTGATGGCGCTGATTTTTTTCTGTGCCCCTCACTACCTGATCGGACTGTTTTCCCAGGATCCGGACGTTATAGAAAAAGGGAGTCTGTTTCTGAGGCTGGTGGCCTTTGCCCAGGTGCCGCTGGCCATATCATTCGTCTATGCCGGCAGCCTGCGGGGGACCGGCGATACCTTTTACGTGTTTATCGTTACGCTGGTGGCCATGTGGGGGATTCGGGTGGCGTTGTCTTGGGTGGCTGCGGAGTGGTTGCATCTCTCCCTGTATGCCGTCTGGGGTGTTTTCCTGATCGACTGGTACTTCCGCGGGGCCGCTTTTGCCTGGCGCTATCATAAGCGCGACCTGCACAGTGCGGCACTATAAGTGCAAACTTTGCAGCCTTTCATCACCTTGACAATACCGCAGGGCGGGGTACCATTTTTCACATAGGACGCAATTAGAGGTCTGTGAAGGAGGTATTCATTTATGGTGACCGCCATGAACCGGAATAAAGTTAAAGGTGATCGCACCCCCCGCAGTATGGATGTTTACTACGAAAAAGATGGCCTCAAAGGGGTGGCCTACTGTGGCTGCGGGGCGGTATTCCGCGGCAAGCGCTGGCATCAGAATGGAGATGTTGCCTTGAAGCCTGCTGAT
>MHXL01000142.1:7960-9427 GCA_001824455.1 Desulfuromonadaceae bacterium GWB2_53_15 | reverse complement strand
AGGCATCATGTTGAACTATCTCTATCTGATGGTTTGCGCACTTTTCCTGTGTGTGACACCCGTCCTGTCTGCCGAAAAGAGTCAGACGGCATTTACCCAGAAAGATCTGGCCCAAATGATTGTAAGCCATTTCGCATGGAGTGACGGACTGCCCAAGGAGCCTGCAGACCGGGATTATCTGATTATTCTTGGCGGGCAGCGTACATTCAGATACGAGGCAGAAAATGCCTATAACCCTAAAACTGATAATGTTACGGTGGCTGAATACAGTCTGTATGGTCGTTTTAGCGGTAAAGGTTGGCTGCTTGGTGTATCGGAAAAGACGAGCGCCAACTTTACAGTGCAGCTTCCTATTGGTGGTGTGTACTCGCTCAAAGCGGCTGTCAAGGGAGATGGTTTTATCTGGGAGGTTGATGGCAAGGAGTATAAAGCAGGTTCGACTTCGGGCGGTTTCAAGGAGGTTGATTTAGGTGCAATGCCTGTTAAACCTGGTGTGATCAAAATAAAGGTGACGATCCCTCCCCAAGGCGGCATAGATTCATTCACATTTTCAGCTAAGGATTATAATCCTATCCAACCCTTTACCGGCTGGCGTTTTAAAGAGCCTCTGACAACAGCGCGTCTGGCCGAGGTGGGTGTCTCGCTAATGAATATTTATCATCAGCTGCCTGAAGTGAAAAAGGATATTCCCGCTTCAGTTGCTGCCGTGGACGTGGCGCTTCCTACTCAGGATGCGATGCCCACAAAAATCAATTACCTTGGTGCATTCAAATCACATGCCTGGTTGCGAGCTGATTTCCGTGGTGCCACCATCCAGTTGCCGATCAAGGTTGCAGAAACCGGCATCTATGGTTTATGGGCTCGTGCCTTGGGGCAAAGGTTAGAGGGTGATGTTAACGGGAAGGCCTTCGTCGCTAACGGGAAACCGTATCTCGATATGACCGAGCTAGGACTTTTCCGTCTGGACTCGGGAGAGAATATGCTGACCCTCAAGCTACCTCCCATGGGAGGGCTCGACTTTATTGAGTTTACTCGTCGGGGGACTTCTTCTTTGGATTTTATGAACCTGGTTGGGCTAAGCGGTGCTCCTGATCGTGTTATAAGTGCTGATGAGGCCAAGAGCTTTGTGAAAAAAATCAGCGAAAAATACCCGGTAAGGAAGTAATCTGATGGATCGGGAACGGCCGCTGCTGGTTCCTTTTTTTGCCTTTGTTTCCGGGTTGGTTATTGCAGACATAAGCGGCGTTCTCCTCCCCTTGTACGTTGCAGTAGCGGCCCTGTGCTGTCTGTTGCTGTGTTGTGCCTTTCGCTCCACCCGGTTTTTAACCTTTGGTTCCTGCGTATTCTTTCTTGTTTGGGGCATGTATGCCCTGACCCCCTGGAAATCACCACTTCCATTGCCGAACCCTATTCAAAAGTATGCGGCACATAGTCCTGTAACGATTGAAGGTGTTATCAGGACGCGGC
>MHXL01000142.1:6437-7904 GCA_001824455.1 Desulfuromonadaceae bacterium GWB2_53_15 | reverse complement strand
GGAGATTCTGCTGCTGCGGCATGTGGCAGCCTTATGGTGTATGTATCGGATGGCGAGGTCACCCTGGCAAGGGGCGACCGGATTCGTTTTGTGACGCGCATAGCTCGGCCCCATCGTCTTGGGTTGCCTGGAGAGTTCGACTATCCTCGCTACCTGTCCTTTCAGGGGATTTATGCCACGGCTCGGGTCGCCAGGGCAGATGAGATTGTATTGATGCGGGGGGCGGCTGAGGATTCATTGTTGCGCAGACTTGATCTGGCGGCAAGGCAGATGGGAGACTTTATCCGCAGCTCCTTGCCGGACAATGATGTCTCATCGGTTCTGGTAGCATTACTGCTCGGCGACCAGAAGCGGATTCCGGATCAGCTCGCCGGTGCCTACACCCGTGCAGGCGTCAACCATATACTCTCTATCTCCGGATTCCACGTGGGTATCATTGCCTATTTCATCGTCCAGCTTGGCGTGCTGATTGCCACTCGATCGGAGTGGCTGGCGCTCAGATGCAATTTGCGGCGCCTGGTCATGCTACTCGCACTGCCAGCCATGGTGATGTACCTGCTTCTGACCGGCGCTGCACCGGCCACGACCCGTTCGGTGATTATGCTGGCCACCTTTGTCCTGGCTTTGTATGTCGAGCGCGAGACGGATCCGGTCAATGCCCTGCTGATCTCAGCTCTTGTGCTGCTAGCCCTTAATCCTCCCACATTGTTTGACGTATCATTTCAATTATCCTTTCTGGCGCTATGGGGGATCGTAGTAATTGTGCCACCGGTCATGGGATGTTTCCGCTCCCTTCAGTGGGGCTGGCAACGTACGCTGCTCCAGTTTGTAATGGCCTCATGCGCCGCATCCTTTGTCACTGCTGTTCCGGTCTTGTTTGCCTTCAACCAGGCCTCTTTTACCGGCATAATCTCCAATTTCCTGATTGTCCCGTTATTGGGCTACGGTGCGGTGCTGACTGGATTTTGTGCCCTGCCATTCGTTTATTGCTGTGCTCCGTTAGCAAACCTGTTTCTTTGGCTGGCTGGAAAACTGGTGTTGCTCTCCAATTGGCTGGTGACTTTATTCGCTGAATTTCCGTTATTAAGTTTTCACGGCATAACCAAGCTGGATATGCTGGTGTTCATGGCATTCATGTGTGCCATTACATTTATTCGCGGTCGCAGAATGAAGTTTGTCCTGTGCATGGTATTGCCATCATTGGCCATTTTAGCCCATGCTGCTGCGCCTTCTAAGGCAGATGGCCGCCTGCATATCACCATGTTAAGCGTGGGGCAGGCTGAAGCTCTTCTGGTGCGTACCCCCGATGGCAGCACCATGCTGGTTGACGGAGGTGGTTATCTGCACGAGAACCCTCGTGATTTTGGTGAGCGAGTCCTGGCGCCGGCCCTGTTCAAGCTCGGAGTGCAGCGTATTGATCGGATGGTGTTGACCCATAGTCATCCCGACCATATCGGCGGTCTTCCT
>MHXL01000142.1:3187-6403 GCA_001824455.1 Desulfuromonadaceae bacterium GWB2_53_15 | reverse complement strand
GGGAGGCTTACCCGGGCGGCTCGGGGGAACAGTATGATCAATTGCGTAGCATACTGTCTGGAAAACGGGTTCAGATGCGGAGCTTGTCTGCCGGAGATTCGCTTAGCCTGGAAGGGGTCACGTTAGCAATCCTCTCACCGCTTCAGTCTCCAGCAGATATGACAAAGTCAATTGACGATCCGGGTACGAATGATGAGTCGCTGGTTTTTCGTCTCACGTACGGCAAGTTCAGCATGTTGTTCAGCGCCGATTCCGGGTATACAAGCGAAGCGCGCATGCTGGCTAACGGTTGGGAGTTGGCGTCAACCGTGCTCAAGGTTGGGCATCATGGCAGTCGTTTTTCCACGTCAGATGCCTTCCTCACACGGGTTGCTCCCCAAGTTGCCCTGATTTCGGCCGGACATGGCAACATTTTTGGATTACCCTCACGAATAACCACAGATAAATTGCAGCATAAGGGCATTCAGACGTACCGTACCGATCTGGACGGAACCATCGAGATGGTCAGTGATGGCATAAGTTGGCAGGTTTCTACCCCGTTTCGCCCCTGATGTTGGTGTCTGTATAAAAATATACTAAAGTCTGTTTGACACAACTTGCACCGATAGGGTAAAAGTTAACAAGTAGAAGTATCCTAGAATCGTCCCGAGTGAGGCAATGGATAAAATTCTGATTGTCGAAGATGACCGTTTCTTCAGGGAGATGTTCGCCTTTCTTCTAAAAGGTGAGGGCTATGAAGTCGACACTGCTTCCTGTGGTCTCGAAGGTCTGAAGATGCTGGCCGAGAACCGATACGGCCTGGTGATCACAGATCTGGTGATGCCGGATATCAGCGGCATGGAGATTCTCTCCCGTGTCAGGGAGAGTGATCCTTCTATCGATGTCATTATGGTTACCGGAAATGCCAATCTGGAATCGGCTATTTTCGCGCTCAAACATGGTGCCCGCGATTATTTGATCAAGCCGGTCGATCCTGATGCGTTCCGTCACTCGGTGGCCATGTGTCTGGAGCAACGTCGGCTTCTGGACGAAAATGAAGAACTTAAGAACATGCTTAGCCTGTTCCAGTCCAGTCAGACAATTGCCGGATGTCTTGAACTCGATCGTGTGCACCACCTGTTGGTAGATGCTGTTGCCCGTGAAATCGGTGTTGGCCGCGGGATTGGGGTGTTTCTTGCTGACGGGCAGCTTGATCTCAAGGAAGTCAAGGGACTTACAAATAGTGCAGCCATGTACTACCGAGACACCATCTTGGCCTGTGTTGCCAAACATCTGGCGCACAACCATCTTATGACCCGACTGAGGCTCAAGGAAATGCCGGATACTGTCTCTGCCGGGGTGGATTCGGGCATCAGCGAGGCTTATCTGATTTTTGTGCGGACCAAGGGCGTATTGCAGGGGTTTGTCGCTGTATTCAATGACCCGGATGTCCAGATGATTGATTTCCGGGTAAAGAAAAAGAATATCCTTTTTTTGCTGGAGCAATCAGCACGGGCCTTTGACAATGCGGAAACCTATTCTCAAGCCAAGGATATGCTGTTTATTGATGATTTGAGCGGATTATTCAATCACCGCTACCTTGAGGTGGCACTTGAACGTGAGTTGAAGCGGGCTGAGCGTTACGCATCGCATCTCGCTATTTTATTTTTAGATATTGACTGCTTCAAACAGGTCAATGATACATATGGACACCTCGTGGGAAGCCGGGTACTCAGGGAAATGGGTGCATTACTTAAAAAATCGGTTCGCGAGGTGGATGTGGTTATCCGTTATGGTGGTGACGAATTCACTGTCATTTTGGTTGAAACAGCCTGCGTTATAGCTGGAAACGTGGCTGCACGTATCCGTTCCCTGGTTGAGTCACATGTTTTTCTGGCAACAGAAGGGTACAATATACGTCTGACCTGCAGTATCGGCTATTCCTGCTGTCCCGATGACACCATGTCCAAAGATGTGCTGCTGGAGATGGCTGATCAGGCCATGTACGTCGGCAAGGCCAGCGGAAAAAACTGCGTTAACCGCTTCATAAAAGCTGGCAAGTAGGGGCGCGGCCTTGGCCCGCCCGTTTTGATCAGGGGCGAAGCAAGCTTTCTTTGCTTCGCCCCTGATTATGAATGCCGCCAAAGGGCGAAGCAGATTAAGCATTTGCTTCGCCCCTACTATTTTATAATACACGAGGCACATAATGGCTATTACGGCAATCAAGGGTTTTAACGACATCCTGCCGGACGAATCCGGCAGATGGCAACATATTGAACAGGCGGCCCGGAGCGTTTTTGAGCTGAATGGATTTACGGAGATCCGAGTTCCGATCATGGAGAAAACCGAGCTGTTCTGCCGTTCCATCGGTGATGCCACCGATATTGTCGAAAAGGAGATGTACACCTTTATCGACAAGGGCGAAAACAGCGTTACCTTGCGACCGGAAGGGACTGCCGGCGTCATGCGGGCCTTTATCGAGCACAAACTATATGCCCACGATCCGGTGGCCAAGCTGTATTACCTGGGCCCCATGTTCAGATATGAACGGCCACAGAAAGGGCGTTACCGCCAGTTTCATCAGATCGGTGCCGAGATTACCGGGGTTCACGACCCGCTGGCTGATGCTCAGGTGTTGAATATGCTCAGCACCTTCTTCCGTAAAATCGGGCTGGATGAACCACAATTGCAGATCAACTCCTTGGGGTGTCCGGATTGTCGTCCAACCTACCGTACTGCTCTGCTGTCGTTTCTGGACGGAAGGCTGGAAAAACTCTGTGAAGATTGCAAGCGACGTTTTACCACCAATCCCCTGCGAACCTTGGACTGCAAGGTTCCAGGCTGTATAGAAGCCACAGCCGGCGCTCCCTCCATGCTCGATCACCTGTGTGGAGCGTGCAGCAATCATTTTGAAAGCGTCCAGAGTTATCTCAGCTTGTCAGGAACTCCATATACCATCAATTCCCGCATGGTCAGAGGCTTGGACTATTACACCCGCACTACCTTCGAGATGGTCACCGGCCTGCTGGGGTCCCAATCTGCCGTGGCTGCCGGTGGCCGCTACGATGGGCTGATTTCGCAACTGGGTGGGCCATCCATCCCTGGTATTGGTTTTGCCATGGGTGTAGAGCGGGTTGCATTGCTGCTGGGGGAGCGTGATTTTTCAAGCCAACCGGATCTGTTTATCGCCACGCTGGGAGCTGGAGAACGTGCATATGCCTTTAAATTGATGAGCGA
>MHXL01000142.1:1240-3096 GCA_001824455.1 Desulfuromonadaceae bacterium GWB2_53_15 | reverse complement strand
TATAGCGTGGTCATCGGAGAAAACGAGGTTGCCGCTGGAACGGCAATATTCAAGCGGATGTCAGACGGTGAACAGGTACAGATTGCAATTAGCGCCCAGGATGTAAAACAGCTGGTTGCAATGGTCTGAAGTACCAACTCATGCAGCCGGCGCTCTTGTGCTTAGAACATCCTAGGTGTGTGTGCAGTAATTTTACTTTTTTCCGTCTCTGTCCGGTTTGCGGTCAGGTTATAGATCTCCTGGGCCAGAAGGGACTCGATGAATGCAAAAATTATAGAAATTATTGCATAGATGCCAGTAATGGTGGCCAACTGTTCGGGTTGCTCCAGCAGCGTGGGGGCATATTTCAGAACCGCTACAAGTAATACGGCGATGAGTGCGCAGGCTAAATGCCGCATGACCCAACTGTTTATCTGTTTCAGAAGTAAATGCAGGTTTTCGCGATTCCCTTCCTGAACGAAAATCTCAAAGTCCATCCAGTGAGCGTCGATCTTGGGAGCTATGATCAGGGGAGCAATCAGGGTCACTGTCAGCATTATTGTAAACAATGTAGTCATATCGGCGTACCTCTGTTTTGTGACTTACGTCATTCTTGACAGTATCTATATGCAAACCCGTGCCCTAAAACCAGACCCGCAATATTATTTTTCATTAAAACCAAAAGCAACGCAAAAACAGTGTGTTACATATTTAGTTGCGGTAAGCATGTTTTTTAGATTTTAAATAAGCGTAGTTGTTCCGTTAAATGGAAGAACCTGTCCCGTTGTTTAGCTTATTTGTGGGGATTAATCGTGGGGTGGGCTTAATATGCTAGACATATTATTATGTTAAGAGATTGGAGCGTTTTGATTGAAATATGATAATCGCTGTTTGGCGGGGCGTGGCAGGGAGTCATGCGGCTGCCCGGTTGCCCGTCTGGTTTCTCAAATGGGAGCCAGGAAAATAAGAACACTCGCAGACGGCTGGTTTTAGGTCATTTTTTAATCATCCTTTCTAATTCGCACTACCTGGCTTACTCCCGGCATGGACTCAATCTCATGGTCATCAAGCGTATCCGTATTGCCGATTACACCGATGATGGTTCGGTTGGCGCCGGTGGACTGATGGATGTCAAAATCGTGGGTAATCAGGTATTCCTTGATCTGGTCCAGGGTGTCTTCAGGTGCATGTTTCTTCATGATAATCAACATATGGTTTGATTCTCCCTCATCAACAGGAATCTTGATTTGATCTTTTTGTGTTCTACTTGTGAACTCATGTAGCTAAAGCGGTTGTATTTCGTCAGTTGCATGCGACATGATGCGCTCCAGACGGCGTGACTCATCCACCACCCTTTCAAACATGCGCACAATGGCCTCGTCGTCCAGCGGGCCTGGATTGTCTTCCTTCATACGGGCAAAGATGCGTTTTTCGCGTGCCGGGTCAAAGACCGGCAGGTTTAACTCCTTCTTGAAATGCCCGATCTCCAGGGCAAGCCGCGCCCGTTCATTGAAGATGCGCAGCAACACGTCATCCAGCAGGTCTATCCTTTTGCGTATCTCGTTAATGTCCACTGGATTCTCCGTAGAATTTAAAACTGCTTCTTGATAAACGTGTCTCGATTCCAATTTGCTTCATCCCGCTCAAGGTGGTCAATGTTATAGTGCAGGCCCCGGGATTCCTTGCGCATCTGGGCACAGGTCACAATCAGCTCCGCTACGGTAGCAATGTTGCGTAGTTCGATCAGGTCCGAGGTGATAATGAAATTCCAGTAGTGTTCATCGATCTCACCCTGGATCAGCTTGATGCGGCGCATGGCCCGCTCCAAGCGCTTGTCCGTGCGGACGATGCCGACATAATTCCACATGAACCGCCGG
>MHXL01000142.1:0-1081 GCA_001824455.1 Desulfuromonadaceae bacterium GWB2_53_15 | reverse complement strand
TACAGGCCGGGCAGGTCTGTCTCGCCATTGGTGTTGACCGCTACGCCGCCGCACAGATAGTGCGCCGCCGGGACAACCGGAAGCCACTCCTTGGTCATGTCCAGGCCGAACTCCATGCAGGTCTGATAAATGTTGGGGAAACGGCTGCGTACGAAATCGGCCGGCTCGTGGGTGATGTCCAGGAAGACACAGTCATCACCGCTGGTCTTCATCTCGTTATCGATGGCGCGCGCTACAATATCGCGAGGGGCCAGGTCTTTGAGTTTGTGATACTTCTCCATGAAGGCCGTGCCGTCACGCCGCCGCAGTATGGCTCCTTCGCCGCGCACTGCTTCGGAAATCAGAAAAGACTTGGCCAGCGGATGGAACAGGGTCGTGGGGTGGAACTGCATGAACTCCATGTTGGCGACTGTGGCGCCGGCCCGGTAGGCCATGGCGACACCGTCACCCGAAGCAACATCCGGGTTGCAGGTGTACAGGTAAACCTTGCCGGCTCCGCCGCTGGCCAGTAGCGTTATCTTCGAGGAGAAGGTCGCCACCTGATTGCCGTTGATGTCCAGGGCATAGGCACCCAGACAACGGTTCTGCTCCAGAGGGCGGCGCTCGATCTTGGCCGAAGTGATCAGATCGATAGCGATGTGATGCTCGTAGATCTGCACATTGGGGTGTTGCCGGACGGCCTCTACCAAGGCCCGTTCGATCTCGCGACCGGTAATATCCTCGGCATGCAGGATACGTCGGGCACTGTGGCCCCCCTCGCGGGTCAGGTCGTAGCTCTCGCCGCTGGTGGTGAATTTGACTCCCCACTCAATCAGGTTGCGGATAGTCTGCGGGCCTTCCTCAACAACCATTCTGACCACGTCTTCCCGGCATATGCCGGCACCGGCCACCAGGGTGTCATCGATATGGGCATCGAAGGAATCCTCGTCCGAAAAGACCGACGCAATGCCGCCTTGGGCATATTTCGTGGCCGATTCTGAGATGTCACGCTTGGTTACGATGGCGACGCTGCCATGGTTAGCTGCCTGGAGGGCAAAGGAGAGGCCGGCAATCCCGCTGCCGATGACCAAAAAATCGCTTT
>MHXL01000141.1 GCA_001824455.1 Desulfuromonadaceae bacterium GWB2_53_15 | reverse complement strand
AATCTCTTGTAAAAATACAACTTTTGTTACTCATCAACACCGTTGTTAACAACTTATCCACAGTTTTTGTGGATAAGCTGACACATATCTGTAAAAGTTGTCGCATTCCTGTAACTTATCACAATCTTGCCTGCGTTTCCCGTTGCTTTGCCTCCTCCCAGAGGATGTCCATTTCCTCTAATGTGCTGTTATTCATTTGTTTGCCTTGGGAGTGAAGCGCGTCCTCGACATGCTGAAAGCGCCTTTCAAATCTATGGATGGTTTTGCGTAATGCCTCCTCCGGGTTTATGGAGAGAAATCGGCCCAGATTGACGATGGCGAAGAGCAGGTCTCCCAACTCTGCCTCCATACGTTCGTTGCTCCCTCCGAGCATGGCCTCCTCAAATTCGTGCAATTCTTCCATCACCTTGGCGACCACCTGGTCGACATGCTCCCAATCGAAACCGACACGAGCAGCTTTCTCGGTGATCTTCTGGGCTTTGAGCAGTGCCGGCAATTGTGGAGGGACTCCTGAAAGCGCCGACTTTCGCTTGTGCCCCATTTCAATCTTCTTGATTCGTTCCCAGTTTTCAACCTGAGCACTGCTGTCGGCTATCTCAAGATCGCCAAAGACATGCGGGTGCCGCCGGATAAGTTTGTCACACAGGGTCTGTATGACATCTGCCATGGTAAAGGTGCCTGTCTCTTCGGCAATGGCGGCATGAAACACTGGTTGCAGCAACAGGTCGCCCAGTTCTTCCTTGAGCAGTTCCGGTGATTTTGTCTCAATGGCTTCGATGACCTCGTAGGTCTCTTCCAACAGGTAACGAGTGAGGCTCTCATGGGTCTGTTCGGCATCCCAGGGGCAGCCTCCAGGCCCTCTCAATCGCTTCATTATGGCAACCAAGCTCTCAAAGTCATAGCTTTCCGTTTTCATCGGTACGTTCCTCCATGCTAAATCGGTGTGATCAACCTTTATACAGTGAGCATGAAATCAAGGCAATGGCAATGCTGTATACAGAATATCGTTGACAGTGGTATCAGGATGGATGCAGTATTGTTAAAATTTACCAAGGAGGTTGTGAAATGTTTAAGACGAGTTTGGTTGGAAGATGTGCGGCAGTTCTTGGTCTTACAGTGCTTGTCGCTGGATTGGCTTTTGCCGGCGCCCATGGCGGTCCCTCGGTCTCTTCGGATGAGGCGTTGCAGAAACTGATGGATGGCAACAAGCGGTATTGTGAAAACCAGATGACCGGTACGAAACTCTGTGATCTGGCGACCCGTTCGGGTTTGGCCAAGTCGCAGAAGCCGTATGCAATCATTCTGTCCTGCTCTGATTCGCGTGTGCCGCCTGAAATCATCTTTGACAAGGGTCTGGGAGAAATTTTTGTTGTTCGCGTAGCCGGCAATATTCCCGATCCAATTGTGCTTGGCAGCATTGAGTATGCCGTAGAGCACCTCGGTTCTCCGCTGATTATGGTGTTGGGGCATGAGCGTTGCGGCGCTGTGACCGCTACTGTAGGCGCCGCAGGAAAACCGGAAGGAAATGTCGGCGCCATTCTCAAAACAATTGCTCCTGCCATCAAAAATGCTTCCAAGAATTGCGATGCCTGCAAGGGTGAGTCAAAGTGCAAAGAAACCAAGAAGGACGAGTATGTGGAGTGCGCCATTAATGCCAACCTCAAATCCGTTACCGCGAGTTTGACCAAGAAATCGCCGGTGCTTAAGCATATGGCCGAGCAGGGCAAGGTCAAGATTGTTGCTGCCAAGTATGACCTGGATGACGGCATAGTATCTCTTTTTAAATAAACCTGCCTGAAGCCTGTCAGCACAAATAAAAAAACCGCCGTGAGTCTTCGGACTCGCGGCGGTTTTTGATTTCTTGCATTTAAACTGGAGTTACTGGCCGTACGCCTCTTTTTGGATCAGGGCAACAATCAAGACGTAAAGCTCGTCTCCATCACGAACAGTTACTTTTTTCTTGTCAACCGTAGCCAAGGGCATCTCGCGGCAGACGCCGCACTGTTTAACGCAATCTTTGATTTTGATGTCCAGGTCAGGAAATTCTTCTTTCAGCCGACGGTATACCTTGCCCTTGCCTTTATTATGTTCGCAGAAGCGGATCTTCATTTCAGATCATCACCGGTGTGCCGGGCGGTGGCATGAAAACGCGCTGCCCCATTTCTGCGTCAATCATCAGGATACCGTGGCCGTTGTCCCCCACCAGCTTGAGTTTGGCAATCAGGTCGCGGTCGTTGTTCTCCTCTTCGATCTGCTCGGTTACGAACCACTGCAGGAATATCCGGGTAGCATGATCCTTTTCCTGGACGGCCTGCTCACTCAATTCATTGATGCATTTCGTTATCAGCTGTTCGTGTGCCAAGGTCTTTTCAAACATTTCAAGCAGAGACTTGTATTTGTTTGGCACGGCTTTTCCTGCAAGCAAGGCAATGTTCTCACCCTGGTCGATCAGGTAGGCGTATAATTTGAAAAAATGTGTCATCTCTTCACGATATTGAACAGTGAACCAGTTCGCTGCACCCTTCAGCCCCAGGATGTTGGCGTATGATGACATGGACAGGTAAAGGTGAGCTGAATAGAGTTCGAGGTTCATGTGCTTGTTAAGCGCATCTGACATCTTTTTGCTGATCATGGTTTGGCCTCCTGTGTGATGGTAAGAGTAAGCTGTCTCGTGTAAAAGGTGTAATCAAGCAGAGTTTTAAATTATAACCTGCGACGTGAGATTGTGAACACCATGAAACAACCCAGCAGGAACATGGGCAGGCTAAGGAGCTGGCCCATGGAAAATAGTCCCAGAAAGGTGCCGAGTTGGGCATCAGGTTGGCGAAAGAATTCTACGATGAAGCGAAAAAGTCCGTAACCGGCCACAAAAGTCCAGCCGGCTACACCGGTGGCGGTTGATCGCCGTGCGGCAAAACGGACGATCAGAAACAGCAGCAAGCCCTCCAGAAACGCCTCGTAGAGCTGCGAAGGATGCCGCGGTGTCCCACCTCCACCCGGAAAGATGATTCCCCAAGGTACATCCGTTTGACGGCCGTATAACTCGCCATTGATGAAGTTGCCGATTCTGCCCAGTCCCAGCCCAACCGGTGCGCACTGAGCGGCCATATCAATCAGGGTCCAGAAAGAAATCCGCTTTTTGCGGGCGTAAAGGGCAAAAGCCAGGATTACGCCCAGGAAGCCGCCATGAAAGGACATGCCTCCTTCCCAGACAGCGAAAAGCTGTAGCGGATTGGCCAGGTAGAAGGCTGGGTTGTAAAAGAGGATGTATCCGAATCGCCCTCCCAGAACGACCCCCATGGCACCGTAGAAAACCAGATCAGACACATCGTCTGTGGTCAGGGGAAGCTGCTTGCGGCGGATTTCTGAGCGGAGAATGAAGTAGGTGGCGACAAAAGCCAGAACGTACATCAGCCCGTACCAGCGAAACTGGAGCGGGCCGATGCTGAAAAAAACGGGATCGATTGTAGGAAACGGCATGGGGGACCTTTACCTTACGCCCCGCAACCGCAACTGCGTGAGCATGACCCGGTGCGCATATGCAACGCCTTGATGAAGGTTGCCTCGGTGGCGGCCTGGATCTCTTGCACAACATGTTCCGGCACTGCCGAATCAACGGACAGGATAACCATTGCTTCGCCCTTCTTTTCACTGCGTCCCAGGTTCATGGAGGCGATGTTGATATCGTGCTGGCCCATGATGGTGCCGATCTTGCCGATCATGCCGGGGCGGTCGCCGTAATGAAGTAGCAGCATGTGCTCCTCGGGGGCAAAATCCATGGTGTAATCGCGCAGTCTTACGATACGCGGCGCACCTTCAAAGAGGGTTCCGGATATCAGGCGTCGTTTGCCACCGGCTTCGGCGACCAAAGTAAGGACGTTGGAGAAGGCATCAGCATGGGTGCTTTTGGTTTCTTCCACCACGATGCCCATCTGCTCGGCGATCAAGGATGCATTCACCATGTTGACATCCTGATCCACCATGCGGTTGAGCAGGGCCGAGAGGCCGCAGACGGTCAGCGGCGAACAGTCGTAATGGGCAATGGAACCGGCGTATGAAAAGGTCAGTTTTTCCGGATTGCCGTCCAGCAGTTGTATGCCGAAGTCGCACATGACACTCATCAGGTTGAGGAATGGTCGCATCTGGTCCATCAAGGCCATGTCAAAGCGTGGAATGTTGACGGCATTTTCCAGTGGTTTGTCGTCCAGATAGTTGATGATCTCCCTGGAGACATCAATGGCTACATTGACCTGGGCCTCGAATGTGTTGGCCCCCAGATGCGGAGTTACCACCAGCCGATCGCAGGCGATCAACTGTTTGACATGCTCCGATGTGGGCGGTTCTTCACTCCATACATCCACCGCGCCGCCGATTACCTTGCCGGAGAGGAGGTTTTCCAGCAGGGCCTGCTCTTCGATGATACCGCCGCGGGCCACGTTGAGTATGATCACGCCGCTTTTCATCAGGCCGAATTCCCGGGGACCGACCATGCCGCGGGTCTCGCTATTGAGGGGGGTGTGGACGGTAATGATGTCGCAGTTTTTATAGATCTCGTCGTGGGAGACCAGCTTGACTCCCAGGTCATGGGCGCGTTTAACGGAGATGTACGGGTCGCAGGCCACTACCTCGCACTCGAAGGCCTTCAGACGCGTGGCCACCCGGCCGCCTACCTTGCCCAGTCCGATTACGCCGGCTATTTTTCCCTTTAGTTCGTGACCGGTGAAGGGAGCCCGCTTCCACTCACCCGATTTCAGGCTGTTGTTGGCAATGGTAACGTTACGGCAGAACGAGAGCAGGAGCGCCATGGTGTGCTCGGCCGCGCTGTTGGTATTGCCGAAGGGCGCATTGACCACGATTACCCCTTTGGAACTGGCGTAGTCCACGTCCACGTTGTCGATGCCGACCCCTGCCCGGGCAACGATCTTCAGTTTTTTGCCGGCGTCCAGGACATCTTTGTCCACGGTTGTGCCGCTACGGGTAATAATGACCTCATATTCGCCAATGGCGCTGAGCAGCTCTGCTTTGCTCAGCCCCAGCCTGATGTCGAGCTGGATACGCGGTTCCTGTGTAAGCAGGGCGAGTCCATCCGCCGATACTTCATCCGTCACGATAATCTTCATTGTAGACCCTCAGTCTCATTGGGATTTAAAGAGAATTATATTAGTCCTGACAGTGAAAAAATGCAAGAGGGTGAACGGTATACGTTGCGATAGGTTGATTTTGGGGGGGGAGTGGTCTATGTTTGAATTACTCTCAAATAAAAGTTTCAGATCAAGGGAATAGTGCGTGTGTGACGAATTAAAATTTAATATCGTGCTTGTGGAACCTGAAATCCCGCCCAACACCGGTAACATTGCGCGGCTGTGTGCCGCAACCGGAACAGTACTGCACCTGGTGGAGCCGCTTGGTTTTTCCATAGATGACCGCCAGCTGAAACGGGCTGGGCTGGATTACTGGGACAGTGTCGAGGTACGGCTGTGGCCGTCGCTCAATCAGATCTGGGCTGCTTTTCCGGCAGGGCGTTTCTTTTATCTGACTACCAAGACCACCAATAGTTATCTGACAGCGGACTTTCAGGCCGGAGATTTCATCGTTTTCGGTAAGGAGACCAAAGGGCTTCCGGAGACGCTCCTGCACGCCAATCCCGAGATGGCCATTACCATCCCCATGCCGGCTGATGCCGTGCGCAGCCTCAATCTGTCCACCTCGGCCGGGATCGTGCTGTATGAAGCCTTGCGTCAGGTCGGGAGGATCACCTGATGCGTCCATTCCCACCATATCTTACGGCGGATGTTCCTGGCACGGGTGGAATTATCAAGGCAGTGGCGGAAGATTTTGTAGTTGAGGAAATTCCTGCCTATCTGCCGTGCGGTTCGGGCGAACATGTCTATCTTACGGTTGAAAAACGTGGCATTACCACCCTGGAGGCCATCCGCAGGATTGCGAAGAAGCTGGGTGCCTTGGAGCGCGACATCGGTTATGCCGGGATGAAGGACAGCGTGGGTGTCACCCGCCAAACACTCTCCTTGCAACGCATTCGGCCCGAGGATGCTGAGGGGCTTGAGTTTGATGGCGGCAGGGTCCTTGCGGCCATTCGTCACACTAATAAACTCAAACTCGGGCATCTCAAAGGCAACCGCTTCCGTATCGTTGTGCGGGATGTATGTGCTTCTTCTTCGGAAGCGGTTTCTTCGGTCCTCGCCATACTTCAGAAGCGGGGTGTTCCCAATTTTTTCGGATACCAGCGCTACGGGGCACATGGAAACTCTCACCTGATCGGTGAAGCCATGCTGCGGCGTAATTGGAAAGATGTCGTTGATCGACTGATGGGTGATCCGGAAACAGTGCGCGACGAGCAATGGCAGGCAGCCATTTCAAACTATCAACTGGGTGACCTTGTCGGGGCATTGCGGCTGATGCCGCGTCATTGCTGTAGTGAGCGGGATGTGCTTCAACGGCTTGTCGGTCGCCCGGATGCATGGGAAAAGGCCTTTGGCGCAGTTCATCCCCGCTTGAAGAAGCTGTATCTTTCAGCTTATCAGTCGTACCTGTTTGACAAGGTTGTGGAACGGCGGTTGACGGAGATAGACTGTCTCCTGCCTGGGGATCTGGCTTGCAAGCATGTCAACGGTGCCTGCTTTCTGGTTGAGGATGTGACGGTTGATGCACTGCGGGCCGAGCAGTTTGAAATATCAGCCACAGGTCCCATGTTTGGCAGTAAGATGAAGATGCCCGCAGGGGTGGTGTTGGAACTGGAACAGCAGCTTCTGTCGCATGAAGGTATCCAACCGGAGGACTTTGACCTGGGCAACGGGTTGCGCATGGAAGGGGAACGCCGTCCGTTGAGGGTTCCGCTTGGCGACCCTTTGTTCAAGGTTGATCCGGGTAACCTTGTTCTGGAGTTTAGTTTGCCGAAGGGAAGTTATGCTACCTCGGTGGTGCGAGAGATTACCAAGACGTTCTGATTATCTGAACGATAAGGATTTGTAATGTTCAAACAGCCTGTTCTGATAGATTCACACGCCCACATCTATTATCGTGATTATGCCGATGACTTCGATGAGATGCTCAGGCGCGCCGCAGAAGCCGGTGTGGGGGCCATGCTGGTGGTTGGCACCGACATCGAATCCAGCAGACAATCCGTGGAGTTGGCCGAAAAATATCCCCAACTGTATGCCGCGGTCGGCGTTCACCCCCATGACGCGGGCCGCGTTACAGAGGCTTGTTATGATGTGATCCGCGAGCTGGCCCTTGCCAGCCCCAAAGTGGTTGCCATTGGCGAAATCGGCCTTGATTTCTACCGCGACCGCTCGCCCCGTGACGAACAGGAGATTGTCTTCCGCCGGTTTCTGCGCATGGCAATCGAACTGGATAAGCCGGTGATTATTCACGACCGCGATGCCCACGATCAGGTTTTGACCTGCTTGCGTGAGGAACAGGTCCATCGTGGTGTGCTGCACTGTTTTTCCGGAGATAGTGCCATGGCCAAAGAGGCTGTTGATATGGGCTTCTACATATCCATCCCCGGCACTATTACCTATCCCTCCAACGAGGCATTACGTGATGTGGTGCGGGCCACGAGTATTGATCGCATGCTGATGGAGACGGATTGTCCGTACCTTTCACCGGTCCCTCATCGCGGCAAGCGCAACGAGCCCGCTTACGTGCGACTGGCCGCCGAGCGGGTGGCAGAAGTCAAGGGGCTCGCCCTGGCGGATGTTTCCCGGATCACCACCAAGAATGTGCGTGACCTGTTCGGTATCCGCCTGTGGGATCAGTCCACAAAGATCGCCTACAAGATCAGAAATTCCCTCTACCTTAACATCACCAATCGTTGTTCAAATAGATGTAGTTTTTGCGCAAAATTCGATGTTTTTACCGTTAAGGGCCATAACTTGCTCCTGGATGGCGAACCTTCCTTTGCTGAGGTCATGGCTGCAGTCGGGAGTCCGGAGGGGATCGATGAGGTGGTTTTTTGCGGTTATGGCGAACCACTTATTCGCTTGGATCTGGTCAAGCAGGTGGCAGCCGAGTTGAAGCGATGCGGTTATCGTATCCGCATCAACACTGATGGCCAGGCTAATCGGGTCCATGGCCGCAACATTCTGCCGGAACTGGTTGGCATGGTGGATGTTGTCTCGGTCAGTCTCAATGCCCCGGATGCGCAAACCTATATGCAGATCTGCAATACACCTTTTGGTGAATCCGGATTCACGGCTGTATGCGACTTTATTTTCGAAGCAAAGCAGCACATTCCTGTCGTTGTTGCAAGCGCAGTGACTGTGCCGGGTATAGACATTGATGCCTGCCAGCGGTTGGCAGAGTCGCTCGGAGTGGAGTTCAGGGTCAGGGAGTATGCCGAGGTGGGGTAGGGTGCATGTAAAATAACATTGTTGAAAAACTAAAAAACCACGTGATTGCGTGGTTTTTTAGTTTGCGGGATAGATAGGTTGCCTGTTGATTGTTAGCGCTTGCCCTGATTCATCTCATAGGTTTTTTGAGCTGCATTTTCTTGCTTTTCTTCGGCAGCGCGGTTCGTTTGTGCTGACATCATCAAGGCTTGCTTTGAAATGGTGACTGAATCAGTTTTAGTTTTCTGGATG
>MHXL01000140.1 GCA_001824455.1 Desulfuromonadaceae bacterium GWB2_53_15 | reverse complement strand
CTCACGGTTTTCGAGCCCCGGTCTTACCCGGAACAAGGAGATGCAGCCGAAGCCGCTCTTTAAAAGAACAGCATTTTTACTATACTTTAGACGAAAGTGCAACGTTTTTGTTTGGTTGTTGGCGTACTATAAACTTTTTGACCAGCTCAAACGGGTGATATGATAACTTGGCTTTACGCAGTCCTGCTTCTCCCAAGTCCTGCTCTCGATTTATATAGCGGCAGTCGGTAAAAAGTTGTGCGGCAAATTCCCGGTTCACCAGCTGTGACAAACCCTCCATGAACGGATCGGCCTTTTCGAAATGACAGACCGACGTCTCCCGGTTCAGGCGCTCGCCCAGGGCAAAGGCCTTTACCGCCCCGGCGACTGATATTACAACCCCCTCAAGATTGAGAACTTTGGCCATGGGCAATGCCTCAGCTGTAGCTTCCAGTTCCAGATTCAATGTTATATTTTCATCGAGGTTGGCCATTGATTGCCACACTTCAAGGAGTGCCAGACAACCAGCGCTGTGCGCCGGTGACAGGGTCTCAACTTCATAGTTATGGCGTGTCGAAAAATAATTGATCCTGTTTTTTTTCTTGTGAAAACGATTGCCTGGCAGGTCGGCCAATTCTTCCCGCAGGTAGAGATAGTCAAAAGAATCCCGCTCCTCGTTAACCTGCAGGTCTTTGTTTGTCATGTACTTCGCCACGAAGGCTTCATCCGCACCATATAGCTCTAGTCCGCTGCCAAATAGTACATCCAGTGCAGCTTCAATGTCACCCCCCAGCGGAGGCATGAAATAACTTCGGTAGTCATATCCCTTCCCCAGCAACACCAGCGAGTTGTGCACGTAAGTCAAGTGATAATCGTGGGCGCGACGGAACAGGAATAATCCGGCAAAGGTGAACTCGGATACACGGGGCTGGATCTGCTCAAAGTGGTTGTCCAGCAGCGGCTTGTCCTCCAGTGACAAGGGACGGGATGCCGGATATTGTGGAATTTCCATTGAGTTCTCCGTGATACATTTGTATTATTCATGATCTTTGATATGTGCCGTGAATCGTTCGCATATAGAAATGGGCAATTATACTTCGTAGTTCACATCATATCAGATATTTTTACTTGGAGGGAACAGCTATGGCCATCGCCATGAAAATCGCCGGTCACATTTCGAAATCATCCTGGATACGCAGGATGTTCGAAGAAGGTGAACGTTTGCGCCAAGAGTACGGGGCTGAGAATGTTCACGATTTTACCTTGGGGAACCCGGATGTGGAACCACCCGATGCCTTTTACCGGGAGTTACGCACTCTGTCGCAGGAACCGCTGCCCGGCATGCACCGCTACATGAACAACGCCGGATACAATGAGACCCGTGCCGCTGTGGCTGCCAAACTTACCAAGGATTCGGGGCTTGCTGTCGCCGGTGACCATGTCATCATGACCTGCGGTGCCGGCGGGGCACTCAACGTGGTGCTCAAGACTATCCTTAATCCCGGCGAGGAAGTCATCATCCTGGCCCCTTACTTTGTCGAGTATAAGTTTTATATCGACAACCACGGTGGTGTCCCTGTGGAAGTCTGGACCAACCATGAAACCTTCCAGCTGGATATCGAGGCCATCGAAAAGGCACTGACCCCCAAGACGAGGGCGATCCTGATCTGTTCCCCAAACAACCCCACCGGCGTGATCTACCCCGAGGAGAGCCTGCGACAACTGGGGGCGATCGTTAAGAAGGTCCATAAACGTAATGGCCATCTGATCTATGTCATCTCCGACGAACCTTATGCCCGCATTGCCTATGACGGCAAGCATGTCCCCAATATTTTCCCGCTGGTAGAGAGCTCGATCATCGTCACCTCACACAGCAAAGACCTGGCTCTGCCGGGCGAACGAATCGGCTACCTGGCGGCCAATCCGCGCATGGATACTGTCATGCAATTCATGGAGGGGGCGATCTTCAGCAATCGAGTGCTCGGTTTCGTTAACGCCCCGGCGCTTATGCAGCGGCTGGTTGCCAAGCTGCAGGACGAATCGGTGGATATAGCCGCTTACCAGGTCAAACGCGACCTGCTGGTGAATGCACTGACCGCTATGGGCTTTGAGATGGTCAAGCCAGATGGTGCCTTCTACCTCTTCCCCAAGTCGCCCTTGGCCGACGATGTGGAGTTCGTCAAGCTGGCCCAAAAGCATCGCATCCTGTTGGTGCCGGGAGCAGGTTTCGGCGCGCCTGGTTTCTTCAGAATCGCCTATTGCGTGGATAAAGCGGTGATCGAGCGTAGTCTGCCGGCCTGGAGCAACCTGGCCAAAGAGGTGGGTTTGAAGGGATAGAATTCAGGCCGGTGGGGTCTTGTCCTGTTTTTCCGCCTTTTCTTCCAAAAACTCGATGAAATCAATCGTGCGGGTAACGAATAGCAGGTTAAAGCGACTTTCGTAAAGCAGGATGGCCGAAGCAGCGAAGAGGAACATTCCGCCGGATAGCGCAATCAGGGTTGGAATCCAGCCCTGTTCCGAACTTCCGTAGGCAACATTAATTGCAATAGCCAGGCTTGAGGCGATGAAAAGTGCCGTGGCGGTGTAGAGAGCAGCCATGGCCTTCTGGATCAGGGTTGCCCGCCGTTTTTGCAGTGCGACCTGTTCCTTCAGATGCTGCATGCGCTCGACAGGGTAAGATATCCGGGAATCTACCACCGCCTCTACCTCGCCCTTCATGACATTGACCCGGTCGAAAATGCGCCCCAAGCGGGCCGAGGTGGAGAAAATCAGCGTACCGCAGGCCGAGATCAGCACCGCCGGTGTAATCATGGAGGTCAGGATGCGGGAGCTGGATAGTGCCTCCAGCAGTTCTTTGTCAGGTATGTTCATATCAGTCACGGTAACGTTTTAAAAGATCGCCGTAGGCATCAATCCGTCGATCACGCAGAAAAGGCCAGATGCGCCGCACTATTTCACTCCTTGCCAGATCAATCTCCACCAGTAAAATTTCCTCGCTCCCCGTGCTTGCATTGGCCAGAATTTCGCCTTGTGGTCCGGCTGCAAAACTGCTGCCCCAAAATTGGATGCCTTTTCCCGGCTTCTCCGGTGAAGATTCATGACCAACCCTATTGACCACCAGGACCGGTAGACCGTTGGCCACGGCGTGACCACGCTGAACAGTTGTCCAGGCGTCTCTCTGTCGCTCCTGTTCGTCGCTGGTATCGAGCGGATCCCAGCCAATGGCGGTGGGGTAAATCAGCAGATCCGCTCCAGCCAGAGCCATCAGGCGCGCTGCCTCGGGATACCACTGATCCCAGCAGACCAGCACGCCCAGTGTGCCGACCGATGTCTTGATCGGTTCAAAACCCAGATCGCCCGGTGTGAAGTAGAACTTCTCATAGAAACCTGGGTCGTCGGGGATGTGCATCTTGCGATAAGTGCCGGCGATGGTGCCGTCCTTTTCGAACACCACGGCGGTATTGTGGTACAGGCCTGGGGCGCGCCTTTCAAAGAGCGAGGAGACGATGACAACACCCAGTTCAAGAGCCAGCCTTCCCAGCAGCTCGGAAGATGGACCCGGGATCGGCTCGGCCATATCGAACAGGGCCGGATCCTCCACCTGACAGAAATAGGGACCGGTGTGCAACTCCTGCAGAACGATCAGTGCCGCTCCTGCTGCAGCCGCACGAGTAATCATCTCAGCGGTTTTTTCCAGGGTGCCCTTCCGGTCGCAGGAGCAGGTTTGCTGGATAAGGGCTGCCGTGACGGTCGTCATGCCAGCACCCCTGCGGGCAATTGCATGGTTACGCAATGCAGCGAACCATGTTGGTCAAGCAGTGGCAGACAGTCGATGCCGATGATTTCCCGTCCGTGAAAGGCCTGTCCAATCCGTTCCAGGGCGAGGGCATCCTTTTCGTCCCGATAGGTAGGAACCAATACGGCGCCGTTGATCACCAGAAAGTTGGCGTAGGTGGCTGGCAAACGGTGAGCCATCTCGTCAAAGCGGGCCTTGGGCCAGGGGAGGGGGACCAGGCGGTAGGGTGAGCCGTCCGGTGCCCGGAAGGCCTTTAGCTCTTCTTCCATCAGTTTCAACTGCTGGAAATGTTCGTCGCGCTGGTCGTCGCAGGCAACATAGGCAATAACGTTGTCCGGGCAAATGCGTGCCAGGGTGTCCACATGCGAGTCGGTATCGTCTCCGGCCAGGTAACCGTGATTGAGCCACAGTACGCGCCGGGCACCCACCAGCGAGGCCAGGGCCTGTTCGATCTCTTTTTTGTCCAGTTGTGGGTTGCGGTTGGGTGAAAGCAGGCATTCGGCCGTGGTCAGGATTGTGCCGAGTCCGTCGGTCTCAAGGCTGCCGCCTTCCATGACCAGGCCGATCGTCTTGAGGTTGGGCTTGAAGGCTCCCTGCTCACTAAGACGCTTGTTGATCAGATTGTCGTGGTTGGCTGGAAATTTTAGTCCCCAGCCATTGAAGCCGAAGTCCAGCAACACCGGTTGACCATTGAACATGACTGTAATCGGGCCGAAGTCCCGTGCCCAGGTATCATTGTTGGGCATTTCAAAGATGGAAACATTGGTCATGTCAATGTCGGCGGCTGCCAGGTAATCCCTTGCTTCTGCGCTGCACGGGGCTGTGAGCAGAATCCGTTCAAAACGGGAGATCTGACGGATGATCTCGGCAAAGACAGGGCGTACGTCATCGAGCATATATGCCCAGTCAGTGCCTTCGTGGGGCCAGGCCAGCAGTACGCCGTCCTGTGCCTCCCATTCAGCGGGAAGTCTGATAGTCATGTTTACCTCAAAAGTTATTGTTAAAAATTGAAAAGAAAAATTATACAGCCACTGGATGGGGCGTGCAAGAGCAATATCGAACATAGCTATATTCAGTTTTGTCTTGATTTCTAAATCGGCATGCTTTAGAAAATCAGTTCCCCGCAATGCGTATTTCACATCCAACGGAGTTTTCGTGAAGAGCCTGACACTCAAAGCCCCAGCCAAGATCAACTACCGACTGGATGTTATTGGTCGGCGTTCCGACGGTTACCACGACCTGCGCATGGTTATGCAGCGGGTCAATCTGTGTGACGAAATTTCGATCACCCTGACCGATGAGCCTGATATTACGGTAACATGTGGAAAGAACGGCGTGCCTGACGGGCCTGGCAACATCGCCTGGAAGGCGGCCCGCGAACTGCTTGCTTTAGCCGAATCCAAGCTGGGGGCCATAATCCACATTACCAAAAACATCCCGGTGGCAGCAGGTCTGGGTGGAGGAAGCAGTGATGCTGCGACTGTGTTGATGGGAATGAATGAGCTACTGGGTTTGGGACTCTCAGACCAGCGACTGATGGAGATTGGTGTCAAACTCGGAGCGGATGTTCCTTTTTTTATATTTAAAAAAACCGCTCTTGCGGAGGGTATCGGCGAACATTTGAAGGCTATGCCGGACATGCCTGCTGTCTGGGTTCTGCTGGTGAATCCAGGCGTGCATGTCTCCACCGCATGGGTATATAAAAATTTGCAGTTGACAAACAGGGGTGAGCTAGCTAAACTTCCCTATTTTTACGGCAGTATTGAAAGTATCTGTTCCATTCTTTCTAATGACCTTGAGTCGGTAACCATTCCGGCTTTTCCGGTTATAGCCGATATAAAAAACACCATGTTGCGCTTGGGTGCGGCGGGTGCCATGATGTCCGGTAGCGGGCCGACAGTGTTTGGGCTTTTCCGGGACAAGTATAGTGCCGAAAAAGCGCGTGAAGCTCTGGTGGATGGCACGGGCTGGTTTGCTGCAACTGTTCAGACGCTTTAATAGATAAATTTATTTATTTTGTTCTTCGCTGGTGTAAAAGAGGCGTCATGCAGTGCAAGCTTGTTGTGAGCATTGGGGCGTCGCCAAGCGGTAAGGCACCGGATTTTGATTCCGGCATTCCCAGGTTCGATCCCTGGCGCCCCAGCCAAGCCTCTTTTTACTCTGAAAGGTGATTCAACGTTATGCGCGATAAGATCAGGATTTTTTCCGGCAATTCCAACCCCGTGCTTGCCCAGAAAATCTGCGACAGCCTCGGTGTTCCAATGGGTACTGCCCGTGTGAAAACCTTTTCCGATGGTGAAATCTTGATCGAGATCGGCGAAAATGTCCGTGGTCGCGATGTTTACGTAATTCAGTCTACCTGTGCCCCGACCAATAACAACCTGATGGAGTTGCTGATAATGACGGATGCCCTCAAGCGGGCCTCGGCAGCGACCATTACCGCGGTAATACCCTACTACGGATATGCACGTCAGGATCGCAAGGCCGCTCCGCGTACCCCCATCACCGCCAAGCTGGTGGCTGACCTGATCACTACAGCCGGTGTGGACCGGGTGGTTACGGTGGACCTGCATGCCGGTCAGATCCAGGGTTTTTTCAATATTCCGGTGGATAACCTGTATGCCGTGCCGGTAATTCTCGACTACCTGAAAAAGCGCTTTGCCGGAGAACAGATTGTCATGGTTACGCCGGATGCCGGCGGCACCGAACGCGCCCGTGCCTTTGCCAAGCGACTGGAATGTACTTTGGCGGTCATCGATAAGCGGCGCACCGGTCCCAACGTGGCCGAGGTCATGCATCTGATTGGTGATGTTCGCGATAAAGTGGCCATTATTCTGGATGACATGATTGATACTGCCGGTACGTTGACCCAGGCGGCCAAGGCGCTCAAGGAAAACGGCGCACGGGCGATCTATGCCTGTGCCACCCATGGTGTGCTCTCGGGGCCTGCTATAGATCGCATCAATAATTCAGATATCGAAGAGGTAGTCCTGACTGATACGGTCCCCTTGGGAGACAAGGGACAAAATACATCAAAGGTCAGGGTGCTATCGGTTGCAGAGCTACTGGCTGAGGCCATTCGGCGTATTCATGAGGACGAATCGGTTAGTTCACTGTTCGTATAAAGAAGAAAAAACGAAATTGTCATAAATTGGAGTGTACAGGGTGGGCCTAGCCCGCCACTACAAGTGGAGGCACAGTATGCAACAGAAACAGATGAACGTCGAACTGAGATCGAAAGCCGGCAAGGGTATCAGCCGTCAGTTGAGAATTAAGGAAATGGTCCCGGGCGTTGTGTACGGTAAGGGAATGGATCCCGTTTCGGTCAGTATCAAGCACCGCGACCTGCAGGCAGCCATGGCAGGTGAAGGTGGGCAGAATAACCTGATTACCCTGGTGGGTGGCGGTAGCCTGGATCAGTCCATGGCCATTATCGCCGACCTGCAGCGTGATGTACTCAAGGGAACCTTCAAACACGTTGACCTTCACCAGGTCAACATGAGTGAAAAGCTGCGTGTTACCGTGCCGGTGGTCCTGAAAGGTACCGCCGCTGGCGTCAAGGAAGGCGGCCTGTTGGACTTCGCCCACCACGAACTGCACGTAGAATGCCTGCCGGGCAATATTCCCGACCATATTGAGATAAATATTACCGAACTCAAGATCGCCCAATCGATTCATGTTAACGAGATTCCCCTTCCAGAGGGTGTCAAGCTGCTTGACAATCCCAAAACACCGGTTGTCAGTATTCTCGGCAGGGTCAAGGAAGAGCCGGTTCCTGGAGCAGCGGCTTAGTCCTAGCTGATATTTTTTATTCATGAACACTTTTGTCATAGTGGGGCTGGGCAATCCCGGCCCCAAATATCAATGGACCCGCCACAACGCGGGTTTCCTTTTTTTGGACCGCTTGGCCCATCTGGAAAATATCTCCATTAACCGTAAAAACTTCTCAGGCCTGGCGGGTGAATGGAATCACAATGGCATCCGTACTATCCTCCTCAAGCCGCAGACCTTCATGAACCTTTCGGGCCAGGCTGTCATGCAGGCCCTTCAATTCTACAAGCTCCCTATGTCTCAGCTGATCGTTGCCCATGACGAACTTGATCTGCCTTTCGGCACGGTTCGCCTCAAGCAGGGAGGCGGGCACGGTGGACATAACGGTTTGCGCTCCATCATGGAGCAACTCGGTAAAGGTGATTTTATCAGGTTGCGTGTCGGCATCGGCCGTCCGCCTCATGGGGACACGGTCAACTACGTGCTGGGCAACATTCCACCTGATCATATGGAAGTCCTTCCGCGCGTTTTGGACGGTGGGTTGGAGATGCTGGAAATGTTGCTGGATGAAGGTCTCCCCAAGGCGATGAGCCTGTATAACAATCGGAATTTTCTGGAAGGATAGATCATGGGTTTTAACTGCGGTATCGTCGGACTCCCCAATGTGGGTAAATCCACCATCTTTAATGCGCTGACCTCGGCCGGTGCTGAATCTGCCAATTATCCCTTTTGCACGATAGATCCCAATGTGGGGATCGTTCAGGTGCCGGATCCTCGTATGGATCAGTTGTCAGCCATTGTCAGACCCCAGAAAATCCAGCCTACCACGATCGAGTTCGTTGATATCGCCGGATTGGTAAAGGGGGCCAGTGCCGGTGAGGGGCTTGGGAACCAGTTTCTGGGGCACATCCGTAGCGTGGATGCCATTGTGCATGTTGTGCGCTGTTTTAATGACGACAATGTGGTGCATGTCAACGGCCAGGTTTCACCGGTTGCGGATATTGAGACCATCTGTACGGAGCTGGCTCTGTCTGATCTGGATACGGTCGAGAAGAAATTTCTGCGGGCCGATAAACTTGGCCGGGGTGGTGATCGCAAGCTGAAGGATGAAGCCGCTTTTTACCAGCGGGTCAGGGATCTGCTCAACCAAGGTAAAAGTGTGCGCGGTGCGGCCGAGAATGAAGATGAGCGTCTCTGGATGCGCGATCTGCACCTGTTGACCGACAAACCGGTCCTTTATGCTGCGAATGTGGCTGAGGACGACCTTCTGGGTGAACATCCCTTTGTTGCCCAGGTGCGTGAGATCGCTGCTGCCGAGGGTGCCGGAGTTGTAGTGATCTGCGGGAAGCTGGAGGCGGAGATTTCAGAGCTGGATGGCGAAGAGAAGCAGGCCTTTCTCCAAGACATGGGTTTGGAAGAGCCGGGTCTTGATCGTTTGATCCGCAGCGGCTACGAACTGCTTGGCCTGATTACCTACTTCACCGCAGGCGTGAAAGAAGTGCGGGCCTGGACCATCGTCAACGGCACCAAGGCGCCTCAGGCAGCCGGGGTGATCCATTCCGACTTTGAAAAGGGTTTCATCCGGGCAGAGGTGATCGCCTTTGATGACTACATCGCCTGCAATGGCGAGTCCGGGGCAAAGGAAAAAGGGCTGATGCGCCTGGAAGGCAAGGAGTATGTAGTCAAGGATGGCGATGTGATGCACTTCAGATTTAACGTTTGATCTGATTCCACAGAAATCGATTCCCGTTTCAGCACAGGTCTTGATTATTTTAAATAGAAGAGTCTGATAAGCTGAGTAGTGTGAAATTGAATTGTAAAGGGCGAGGCGCGAGCTTCGCCCTTTTACTTATTATTGCGGGTTGATTTTGTTGGCATGGGGGTTTGGGAGTGTATAGTTCGGCAATACCTTAAATCGAGCTGAAACGTGAGCAAAATGTGTCCACTAGACCCCCAGTCTAGTGGTCCAGGAGACTGACTTCAACCAATCGAATAGAGAGTAATTCCGGCTGGCTTGCCGAGCACCACGAAGTGGCTGTCCAAGGTGGCAACCTGAACCTTGACCGAAGCGGCGGCAGTGGCAATGAAACAGTCGGACAGGCCGACGGTGATACCTTTGCGACGCAGCTTGCCTGACAATTTTCCGGCAGCAGCCCATAATTCGGGAGTTTCGGGAATGAAAGTAAAAACCTTCAAGAAGTCATCGAGAATGGCAAGCTCCTTGTCTGACTTCGCACCCTGCATCAGTTCGGCAAGGATGATGCCGCAGCATACGACCTGATCGTCGTCGATAAGCTTCGTAACCATGCCGTGATGCGGTTCCCGCTGGCGAAAGAACTCGATCCAGACAGAGGTGTCTATCAACACCCTAGCCAAGGCGGTTGTCTCCATGGCGCAGTTCCTCGGCAGTGCCGGTAAACTCCATCTTTCCGGCCATGGTCTTGATGCGGCTCAGCTTGCGCAGGCGGATCTCGTCTTTGACTGCGGTTATGACCGCTTCGGTCTTGCTTTTGGCCCCTACCAGAGCCACTAATTCTGTCAGCAGGTCCTGGGGAAGGGTGACTGTTGCGCGTGACATATCTAACCTCCATGAGTATGTTGCACAGATAATGATACGTATATTGTGCTAAAGATCAACACAAAAATAACAATCTAAATTGTACAGCCGCAATCGTACAAAAACTCTGGAACTACTGCAACGTCCTACGCGATGATGGGATGAGCTACGGGGACTATGTCGAACAGCTCACCTTCCTCCTCTTCCTCAAGATGGCCGATGAGCGGACCAAGAAGCCTTTTGACCAGAAGAGTATGGTCCCTTCCGGCTACGCTTTTGGCTCAGAGATGAATCCCTGGAGAACTCGGACAACCTCCCCGAACCGGCTATAATCGCCCGTGACATCATTGCCGACCTTGAAAGTGCTCTGGAACAGCTGAAACTTATTGC
>MHXL01000139.1:12878-13919 GCA_001824455.1 Desulfuromonadaceae bacterium GWB2_53_15 | reverse complement strand
GCGTGGTCAGAGCTTCTGCCGCAATTGGAGCCAGGCGAAAAAGCCCGGGTAGGGGCACGCATCGCTGCCATTCTGGCAGACAAGAAGCCACTGGTCGCACCGCTCGACTATTTGACGGCTTTATCGGTAGCGGTTGAGGAACATCACCTTGGCCGCAACGATGATGCCGCCGCCATTATTGTGGATGTGCTGGCTGACCAGGTCTTTGCCGAACAATTCCCGGTAAACGAGATCTATTATCTGCTTGGAACCTGCTATCAGGAAATGGGTATGGCAGAAGAGGCGGCCCAGGCCTTCAAAAGGAGCTGACGGAAATGGTACTTTCCACCTTTCCGCGCTCTATTGCCTTTTGATTTTTTAGTTCCGGCTTGTCCGGAGTAGGAGAAAAATATGTTTGGATTCAGCGCCGCGGATTGGATTTTTTGCGGATTTATCCTGGTCGTGATTGCCGTCTGTGTCGCCATCAGCGACATGCGCAAGAATAAGGGCTGAATGGGTTCAGGAACGCTGTCATCACTTGGTTCGAGGTATTCATGGAAGAGTTAGATCACGAAAACGAACAGCGCCGGCCTCTGGGTATGGTCTTGCTCGGCGGTTTGTACCTGTTTTTCTTCATGCTGACCATGTCCACCTTCGGACATCCCTTCCCATTTTTAGGTGTCATCCATTTTGGCAGGTCGGCCGAAGTTCTGGTCTTTGCAGACAGCATGATCTGCTTGTATCTCTTCTTGGGTATTATGAAGCAGCAAACCATGACCTGGTATCTGCTGATCGGTTATAACACCTTTGAGGTGGTCAATACCCTTGTTAATTTGCGGTATTTACATGCGGCCGATCTGGAAAAAATAGCTGGGCAGCCGGTCGATCCTCAAGGTTTGGCAATTAATAACATTTCTGTCATTATTGCCATCAGCCTGCTTACAGGCTTTATTTACAAACAGCGGGAATGTTTTACCAACCGCTCCAGGTATCTATTTTGATAGCGGATGGCATGAATACTGCTTATTGTAATGGGAATAACCCCAAAAAATTAGAGTTTGC